>NHFS02000066.1 GCA_002171315.2 Euryarchaeota archaeon TMED117
GTAACAATTCCTGGTAATGAAGCGGTTTCTCCTCCAGCCAAAGTTACGTTTGCTAGTTCGCAAGCTTTTGCAAGGGAAGCTCCAACTGCAGCATGAACTTCAGGGTCTGGTTTTGGAACTGCTATGTAATCGACAAAGGCAATTGGTTCCGCACCGACACAAAGGAGATCATTGACATTCATGGCCATGCAATCGATTCCAACACTCCCCCACTGTTTGACAGCGGTTGCGATTTGCAATTTACTTCCAACCCCATCCGTGGCCATTGCGAGAAGATGACTTCCAAATTCAATGAGCCCTCCAAAGCCACCAGGTAAATCGACAGGTGCCCCTGGTGTCCCCGCCTTCCTTGTGGAACGTTGTAATGAACCGATCAATGAAGCGACAGCAGCCCCTTCAAGGTCAATATCAACGCCGCTAGAAGCATAATCCATTGAGTCGCTCATAACGTTGCCAGAGCAAGACGTTTCATGAATCAATCGTTTGTGAATACAAGGCGTTAGCACCCTCAATAATTGAACTGTGAGACTCAGATAGGCGATGCCCATCATCAACTTTGTGAAATTGCAGAATATCATTGCCCGAACGATCTGCATATTCAAGACTGCAAGAAATAGGGACGATGTCATCTCCAATTCCATGAACGATAACTGTAGGCATGCCTTTCGGGGCGATGAGTACCGTGTCATCATCTACAGGGTCTTCTTTTAGATGCAGTGCAGGGGCACAAAGAAGAAGCCCAGAAAATTGTTTTGGCATTCTCATTGCAATAATTGCAGCGGTAAGGCCACCATAACTTGAGCCAGCTAGGATTGGCCTGTTGTCTCTATGTTCATTGCAGATATTCGCCAAGAGTGCCACTCTTTCACTTAGGATCATTCCCTGAAAGTCTGGAGCAAGGACTTCAAATCCTGCTGCTCTCAAAGCCTGTATTTTACTTCCATTGGGGGTGCCTTCAAGTCCATGAGCGAATATAATCATGGCTGACTCAAACGTTCACGTGTTATCAATTTATTGAGAGAAAACCGTCTCAATATGAAGAGACTTCGTTGCAAAAAATACTCTTCGGAGAAGTTCCACTAGCGCCAATATTTCACTCCAAAAAGCAGATGACGCCACTACAATTCTCCAGTGGAAACAAGGGGGTGGATTTGATTGAGCGCGCTTTCTATAAACTGTAGCCCATTATGTTCAACTCCACGCGGTGTGAATACTATGATTCAGGATTTTGATTTAACAGCCCGCTGGTCAACGCTCCTTCACGCTCATTTCACTGAAGATGTCCATAACATCGCTCAACTTTGGCCAGATGTTCAAAGCCTCGAAGTTTCTTATCAAATCATCGAAGGATTTGATCATGATTTTGCACAGAGCATACTCAGCCAACCCGAACTTCATTACGATGCTTCAAACAGAGCCCTACGAGAACTTCTCGCGGATGTTGGACATGGAGCAATCCATCCTTGGGTTCGAATCGTCCATCTTCCAAGTGATCAAGTACGAACAGTTTCGCAACTTCGTTCCGATGATATCGGTGCTATGTTGGCCATTGATGCAGTTATCACCAAGATTTCAGGAGTGCGTCCAAGAATGTACTCTGCTACATTCAAATGCGTATCCTGTGAACATTTGCTTACAATCAATCAACCGAATGAACAAGAACTGATTCAACCGATGGAATGCACCCAAATTGACGGTGGTTGCGGCCTGAATAACAGACAAACAAGATTCCAGTTACTTCATGATAGATCTGTTCTTATCAACTCCCAGTTTATTGAACTTCAAGAACTTCCTGAACAAGTTCGAGGGGGCGCCCAGCCAGAGCGACTAAGGTGCATTGTCGAACATGATTTGACAGGAGTGGGCAACCCCGGCGATCGAGTAAAAGGAAATGGCGTACTCTTTATCCGTTCTCAAAGAAGACATGGAAAGGACACCCCAGTTTTCGATATTTTCCTTAGAATTCAATCACTTGAACGCCAGAATCTTGCGCTCGAAGAGATTGTTGTTTCCGATGTTGAGGAAGCTCAAATCCGTGAACTAGCAAGCGACCCAGACATCTATAATCGTTTATCGAAATCTATCGCTCCATCGATTTTTGGTATGGAGAAAATCAAGGAAACATTACTGCTTCAACTCTTTGGAGGAGTGGCTCGACTCAATCCAGACGGAACGAGAAACCGTGGTGATATTCACATTCTGTTAATGGGTGACCCAGGGGTTGCAAAATCTCAACTTTTGTCATACATGGGGTCGATTTCCCCCCGTGGTCGCTTTACATCAGGTATGTCTGCGTCTGCGGCAGGACTTACGGCAGCAGCAGTTCAGGATTCGAGTGCTGATGGTCGCTGGACGCTTGAGGCTGGCGCACTCGTTCTTGCAGACCAAGGACTTGCTGCTATTGACGAATTTGACAAGATGAACCAATCCGATCGTTCAAGTATGCACGAAGCGATGGAACAACAACGAATTTCAATTTCAAAAGCAGGAATCAATGCCAGTTTGAGAACTCGATGTGCGGTTCTTGCTGCAGCGAATCCGAAAGCCGGCCGTTTCCAACCAGTATCTGAGGTTCCATTTACGGGCCAGATCAATCTCGACCCCCCTCTCATTTCTCGGTTCGATGTCATCTGGTTATTGACTGACGAGCCGTCAGAAGACAAGGATGCAAAGATTGCAGGACATATCGTCAACAACCGGTTCTCAGGAACAAGTGAATTGCTCGTCAATGAGGGGTCAGCGCCAGATCCGACAAAACTGAGTTCTACCGTCATAACCCCATCTCATACAGAGGGACATCTTCACCGCGAGTTTATGCGCAAATATATTGCATTTTCAAAGCGTTCGATTCATCCAAACCTCGACGAAGAAGCAAGAAAACACATCATCGATTACTACGTTGGAGAACGGAAAAAATCAGGCGACTTCCAAGATTCTGTTGCCATTACCGCACGTTCTCTTGAGGCTCTTGCCCGATTGACAGAAGCGAGTGCAAGAATACGACTCGCTGAAACAGCAACACTTCAAGACGCAGAACGAGCAGTCCGTCTGACTCGACTTTGGCGTTACGATTTAATGGGTGAAAACTTCGATGAAACAGCGATGCAGTCCAATAAAAAGGGAGGCGCCCGCCATGCTGAGCGAACAATCCTAGACATCATTGATCGATTTCAAAAAAATGGAGGAGGAGTTGCCCAACTCTTGGACGTTATCAACGAAGCAGAGCGTGAAAATATACCTCGTTCGAAGGCAGAAGAAATCATTGAGAAACTCAATCAAAATGGTCGATTGATGAGGCCAAATGGATACGATACGCTTCAGATTGTTTGAATCTTAGGCGTTCACCTCATGAAGTGGATACGCGTGGGATGGTTATGGCTGAGATTGTTCGCAAGGAACCAGAAGGCGTTCTTGAGGACGCTTCTTCGTTCGATACAGAACAACTCGGCTTCATGTGTGGAATCGAAGTCCACCAGCAATTAGCCACTGGAAAACTCCATTCCAGACAACCTTGCGATCTGTTCGATGTTACCATTGAAACGGTTCCTGATGAATGGCCACGATTCAGCAGAAAGCTACGCTTAGCAAGTGGAGAGGGAGGTGTTGTAGACATTGCAGCACGTTTCGAAAAGCGACGCAATCGTTCCTTTGTCTACATACAATCTCCAAATGCAGGCCTTATCGAACTTGATGATAGCCCGCCTCTTCCTCATGATTCTGATGCGTTGGATATTGCTCTAACCGTATCGGCTATGCTTGAATCAAAGCCTGTCACTGCCATACAGACAATGAGAAAAACAGTTGTTGATGGTTCGAATACAAGTGGTTTTCAAAGAACATCACTCATCTCAACCGATGGTGTTCTCAAGACCGAAATGGGTGATGTTGGAATCGATGTACTATGCCTGGAAGAAGACAGTGCACGTAAGTTAGAAACAATTTCAACATCATCTGGTGAACAAGTCATCTACAATTTAGACAGACTTGGTGTTCCGTTGATTGAAATTGCTACATCTCCAGATATCATCTCTCCAGAACATGCCCAAATAACGGCAAAGGCGTTAGGAAGAACACTCAGAGATACGCGAAGTGTACGTCGTGGTCTTGGCTCAATCAGACAAGACCTCAATGTGAGTGTTGCTTGTGGTGACCGTGTTGAAATCAAAGGATGTCAAGATTTGGGATGGATTCCGAAGATTGTACGACTCGAAATGGTACGACAAGTCCACATGTACCGTCTTGCTAACACGCTTCGCCAGGAACTTGACCTCCCTTCATTACCAACAGACCGACGACTTGATGACGCCTCTATTGAGGCCGAAGTGGCAAGGGCAGTTGAACAACATCTTCCTACAGAACTTTCAGACGTTACCTCCATTTTCTCAAACTGTGAGAGTCGAATGGTTCGGGAAGGTTTGGATTCGGAATACAAGATGATCGCATTGAAACTTCCTGGTTTTGCTGGAAGATTTGGAACGAAAACAATGGATTCAGAAGGCTCTCAACTTCCACGACTTGGTAGGGAACTTGCGGGTGCTGCGAAATTAGCAGGTGTACGCGGAGTATTCCATTCTGATGAACTTCCAGCATATGGTATTGAACAATCCTTTGTTGATGGAGTAAGAGAACAACTTGAACTTTCAGATCGAGATGGATTTGTTCTATGCCTTGCGCCGGAATGGCAAGCGAATCTTGCACTTGAATCGGTTGTTCAGCGAGCACGACTCTCCTACCACCGAATACCACAGGAAGTCCGCAACGTAGTTGTCAAGAAAGGGTCTCCTGAAGATGGAACGACCTCGCCAATGCGACCTCTTCCTGGCGGTGCGAGAATGTATCCAGAAACAGACGTCCCTCCAGTAATTGTTCGTGATGAACATTGGGATGAAATCTTAGGAAATTTGCCGATGAGTCAAGATGAACGACTGAATCGATTGAAGGATACAGAACTGTCTGAAGATCAATGCAAACAACTCCTTTCACGTGAATTAGATGATGTCTTTTTCAAATCACATCCGACTCCAACAAAGGCTTGGGCATCGCTTCTTTTAGTTCACGAATCAGTCGAACCTTCAGTTCTTTCCACAGTCTTAACCGTTCGTGAAAACGGAGGAATTACGAGAGAAGGAATTGAATCTACTATCGAACATTTTGCTGAAATGAAAGAAATTTCATCCGGTGAAGTTGAAGCATATGCTGAAGAAAATGGGCTTGTGCCTGCGGATGTAGGCGATCTTGAATCGATTGTAGAATCCATTGTTCTGGAACGTTTAGACTTCGTAAAAGAACGTGGAATGGGAGCAATGGGCCCACTGATGGGAATTGTTATGGGGGCCTGTCCTGGTGTCGATGGCAAGGAAGTGAGTGCCGTTCTTCGCACTGTCATCCAGAGGCATTCGGCATGAAACGTGTTGTTCTGTTGTTGCTTTTAGTCCTCCTTTTACCGTTTACAAAGGCAGAATCAAATTATTCATGGGAGCATGAATTTGAAAACGGTTACATCACGACGCAACCTCTTGTTCTCGAAGATTCAGTCTACGTACGGACCTCTGGGTTCTGGATTGGAGACGAGCGGCCACAAGTCTCTGCGTTTGACCTCTTTTCTGGTGATGAACTGTGGACTTTCCGTTCTGAAACCACACTTCAACACGACATGTCCCCCCTTCTCTTTATTGAATCGGGCAGCGGAACATGCGGTACATGGCAGAACCTTCTGATCGTTGCATGGGCAGATGGAAAGGTAACTGCACTCAATCCTTCGAATGGAGTATTAGTATGGGAACATCAAACCGAAGTGAACGTTCTTGGAATTACAGGGAAACTGGGGATCGATGAAGACCGTGTTGTTGTTCCAACCCGACAGGGGCTATCGGCACTTTGTTTGGAAACAGGAGAGCAACTTCTACGAGTAGAATTCCAAGAGGTTGGTTGGAGAAATGGAGTTTTAATTTCAGAAAGTGGCTACCATGTTGGGACGGAAACGGGTGTGCTTTATTCTGTCAACCGAGATGGAACTATGACCAATACTTCAATTGGTGATGGAAAGATTCGTCACGCTCCAATCGAAACACAACATGGTCTATTGATTCATCTTCAAACAGCCACAGGATCAACATTGTATCTCAACAACAGCGTCTTAGGAACCTATGGTTTTTCACCTGCTCTTCCACTCCAATACGATGATCGAATATTCCTTGCAACATCCGAAGAATGGATTTCGTTGCGTTGTGATAACATAACTTGTATCGAAGATTCAAAGAGTTCATTCCATTCAAATGGAGAGATGTCAATCAATCATCTCAAAAATGGTTCAATCGAGATTTGGATTCCTTCAAACACGCCAGATGGGGGTTGGGGCGTGTTTAATCAAACGTCTCAACTAAGGATGCACACAACTAAATTCGACACATATACGACTGCTGCTCCTGGTTTTTCGACTGCAGCAATGGCACTTGGTAATGACATGGGCATTCTACAAGTAACGATATTCGAAGGCGATCGTCCGACTGAGGATCCCTCATCTTTTTCTTTAATTGAAACACTTCATTACGCCCTTCTTCTATCATCATACTTGCTTTGCTGTCTCTTCTTTGCAACAAAAAATAAACCTCGGTTTTGGAAAGCCCTTACACTGTTTCTTCTCCTTTTCACACTTGCCGCAGTGCCAGAAATTTCAACGAAATGGCCGACACTCATCGAACAGGATACGGAGACTACATGGAATGCAGAATGGCCAGAAGAATGGAGAAATACGCAAATTGTCATCATAGAAATTGATGGAACAGAGAATGTCATTGGAGGGCTTAATGGGTATTCAAATGTCTATGAGTTGACCCAAGCGGCATCAGAATCACTTGGGATTTCGACTGAGTATGAAGATCAATATCTGGGATTGTATTTACTTTCTTTTAACGGGACAGAAGGAGATGGCTGGGAGTTTACACTTGATGGCGCCCGTTCGAATACAGGTATTGTCTATACAGCAATCGATTCTGATTCAATTCTTCGTTGGAGACCAGCTTAAGCGGTAAGACTCAAGGCTAACCGACTTCTGGAACGTTCATGCTGAGCGGTCTTGGTACACATGGGCCTCATGTTTCATCGCTTGGTTTACTCGCCATCAATGCACTTCTTTTCGCTTCAGCGATTTGGCTCTTAATGCGCCCAAANAACTCCCAAAAGGGGTGGNTGTGGTCGTTGTTCTTACTNGCTATCATAGCATCAGGGGCTCGAATNNTACTTAGCGGACTTCCGAACATCATGCCGGTTACAATTCTCGTGATTATGGTCGGCTCCAAGTATGGACTTCAACGCAGTATAGCTTTCGTTATTCTGGTTACTGTCTCAAGTAACGCAGTTCTTGGAGATGGNTGGTGGACTCTGTTCCAAGTTCTTGCTTGGTCTAGTGTAGCTGGTGTTAGTGCCTTCTTTTCAGTTCATGACAATGACGGGACTCTCAACATGAAGCGCCTTTCATTTGCTGCAGTATGGAGCGTCCCACTGTTCAGNATNATCGTCTCACTCTCAATTCTAGACGGGACNATGTCAATTCTNGAATTCGGTCTTTACCTGTTNAACGGCATCCCATTCGACGCTCTCCACGTGATAGGGAATATTTTCTTTGCAGTTTGGAGCGGGGCATGGTTTGAACGAATACTCNCTCTCCAAACTTCTTCCCAACAAAGAATTGTTCGAGAGGATCAACATGTCAGCATTGTCTGAACCTCCGACAATGGCTTTTCTTTGCCGTGNTGATTTACAACTTTCAGCTGGAAAATTNGCAGTACAATGTGCTCATGCAGCGATTGNNTCNCTNAAACAAGCNAAAAAGACNCATTCTCGAATGGTNCANCGATGGCAAGANACTNCTTCNAGAAAGATTTGTTTGTCAGTTGATGATGAAGAAGATCTGATGTATTTCTTAGGCTTAGTCAAAGAAGCATCATTNCCATATTCACTTGTTCAAGATGCAGGATTGACCGAAGTCGCTCCTGGAACGGTCACAGTATTGGGGATAGGGCCAGCGCCCCGCCATACAATGGACCATCTCTTTTCCGAACTCAAGACATATGACTGAGGTGAATTCATGGGGATTCGAAGTTTCATTCATCGTTTAACAGCACCAAAACCACAGAGGAGTATACCTCTTGATGCGAANNTGAAAATGGTCTTTGTTGTAAATCATGAACTAAAAATGGGTAAAGGAAAAATCGCTGCCCAGGTCGCACATGCAGCAGTGAAGGCTACACTTTCTTGTGGCGAACGTGATNCTGCNCTTCTCAATGCTTGGTTCAAAACAGGTCAGAAGAAAATATGTGTGAAAGGNGAATCTGCTCAGCATTTAGAATCATTATNNCTCNAAGCAAACAACCNCGNGATTATGGCAAATAAAATTCATGATGCAGGACATACTCAAATTCCCGNNGGTTCATTTACAGTACTTGCTTTAGGNCCTTGTAGCGATGAAGAAGTCGAGTCGATTACGGGCGATTTGAAATTACTTTGAGTCGATTCTTTGAACATGGGATGCTTGTTAGCNCATCTATGCGAGACCACTCCTCAAGCCGNATNGACCTCCGTTCAGATACGGTAACACAACCGACTATNGCTATGCGTGATGCTATGGCAACTGCCGAAGTTGGCGACGATGTACTTGGTGATGACCCGACTGTTCAACGGTTGGAAGAACTGGTNGCTAAGCGATGCGGGAAAGANGCGGGNCTGTTTGTTCCTTCNGGGACAATGTCAAACGCTGTGGCATTGAAAACACATACAGTTCCTGGTGATGAAATCGTAACCGAACGTTACAGTCACATCTANCTTTACGAAGGNGGAGGATATGCNGCACTGTGTGGTTCAAGCATTGCATTGCCAGAAGGCAAGTATGGCATGCTTACTCCAGAGTTGGTANNAGGCTCAATAAGAAAACAAGCAGGCTCACAATCGCATTATCCAGACGGACGCCTTGTNTGTGTTGAAAACACAGCNAACAGAGGTGGAGGGACGTGTTATGAACAATCAATTCTCGATGAAATTGCATCTGTAGCGAATGAGCATAATTGTGGAACNCACATCGACGGAGCGCGTATTTTCAACGCCTCAGTTGCTACAGGNGTTGCACTACCGCGNATGACTCAAGNTTACGACTCNGTGTCGATCTGCCTTTCGAAAGGTCTTGGTGCGCCAGTTGGGTCCGTACTCGTTGGTTCTCGAGAATTCATCGATGAAGCACATCGATGGCGCAAAATGTTTGGAGGCGGTATGAGGCAATCTGGAATTCTTGCTGCNGCTGGAATTTATGCAATTGAAAACAACGTTGACAGAATGGCNGATGACCATCGAAGAGCCATGAATCTAGCAACNGCAATCGATGAAATGGAGCATGTANACGTCGATATTGATGCAGTTCAAACGAATATGGTATACTTTTCAGCANATGGGTANTCAGCATCGCAAGTAGCAGAACATATGGGTAAACAAGGAATCGATATGTTTGATATTTCACCAACGCATTGTCGTTTAGTAACACACCTCCACATTACAGATGAAGATGTTGACAATGTCATAATGGCNCTGAAATCGCTTCGCTGAATGTTTTTAATCTCTGGAATTCGATAGACTGTATGCTTCAACCTTCATGCAGCGTATGCCATCAAGATGAAACAACAAACCAATGTCCTTTGTGCGAGCGTTGTATTGAACTTGCACAGGAAGGAAATTGGGCACCAGAACTCGATTTTGCAGTTCATGAACAAATGGCTCAAGTTCTCGGTGGCCCAATCCGTTCCTTGAAACGCAGATGGGAAAACCTGGANCAATTCATGCTCACAACTCCAGATGTTGATTGGGCACGTTTACGGAACCCAAAGGAAGACCCTGTGCGCTACTCTCCATTCCCTGAAGAGGAGGAGGAACTTTTTATTGAAAAATTGAATTCTGGATTTGGCGTTTCTGGCTACGAAAAGGAACGTTTGGAAGATGGATATCAGATGAGTAATGGATCAATTCTCTCATTCAGTGANGGNAGCATGTACGTCGATGGGCATCGCCATAATGCCCAAATTCCCATTCGGCAATTTTTACTCATTCTTACGAATAAAGAAACCCGGATTGGTTGGGATCTGGTAATGATTTTTCTAGCAACGAGTGCATTATATCAGCCTATTCGCAAATCTGGAGAGGATGGGCGATACATGAACCGGTATTACAATCTCTTCTTTCGGAATAATCGGAACAATCGAATTACCCCCTTCGATTCAATGATTCAAACATCGTATGTTCTCTCCGAACACAAGAGGAAACTCGGATTAAATCCACTCGCAGATCATCATTGGGCAAGGGCTCTACTCGAGCGTCTTGGTTCGAATAGGCGTCCACGCCAACGAATAAAACTTTCAAGACGATTTCTTCGAGATGGCTCAAACAATATTCTCCTGGATGCGGAATGGCCATGGGCTCGCCGCTGGGGTGAATTAAATGATTTAAACGAGCACAAAAATGTGCCTTCGCCGATAGCATTGAGCACAAAAGGAGAGTTGTGTTTTAGAGCGATGACAAAGAAAGGATCGACAAGGAGAGCACCGATTCCGCCAATTCCTGGATTGCTTGCAGGTTTGGTATCTTGGTGCAGTTCTCCTCACGAATCTCGAGAAGGCGAGATGCTTATTGCAACCCAAATGAATTGGTCTTCTGCTTACGAGATACAAGAGAAACTAAGCCCTCCGTTTGTAAAATCAATGCAATTTCTTCGTGGTGTTCTAGATCAATTCCCAAATGATACTTGGGTGGAGGGCGATCGTATTCTCGTTCGTGGGATGATTGGACACTTCTATGAAATCAGATTAGAATCTGGCGCACACAGAGCTCCATTCAAAATTCATGGAGTACGTCTCGGCTTTACCTCCCCACATTCCTTGTGTATTCATACAGGTCGTTATCACCGAGATATTCCAATTGGAGATACTATCGCAATCGTTGTTCTTTCACTTATTTCAGACATAATTACCGCAGAAAAGGTGAACAGTTTAATGATGCATCTTCGCTCAAACGAGCCACAAGGTGAACCTCAATCGACATCTCGTGTCACACCGAAGTCGTTCTATTCAGGTGGTCGTGGAATGCTACCCGATTTTATGATATGGGGAGGGCATCAAGAGTTCAATAAACTGCTCAAACCAACAGAATTAGATGATCTTCAGATAACTTCTGATACCGTTTTTGTAAACGATTGGAGAATTCGTCCACCGTCAATAAGAGATAGCATGTTTGAGCACGATGATATTGAATTCGGCGGGATTGATTTCGCTCGATTCAATTGGGGAAATAGACAAGATGGAAGACGGTTAGTTATCATGGAAGATCCGCCAGCGGAAGTAGAGGATGTTCTAGAAAATGTAGAACAAGCGCCTGCAGAAGAAATCCGAGAAGGAGAAGGGCAATTCCATAGATGGTATCGCACAATGCCACTTGTTTGGGAAGCTCTCTCCTTACAGCCCATCGGAAACCATGTATCTGTTGGCGGTGTAAGAGGCGTGTTACGATTCCAAGGATGCGGCCTTCGAGTAACAATTCGAACTGCCCAAGAAGAAGATGCAATAATTCGCTTCTTAGAGATTCTTGGGTATCATTACGCCCGTCGCCTTAATGGAGATCAGGTGTTTGTTCGACGAGATTTCCCTATTGCAAATCCAAGGCAAGAGCTCCGCACCCTCTTGGAACCACTCGAACAGGAACTTGGATTCTTCAATATTGAAAACTATGTTATTCGCTTCTTAGAGGTTGGCCGACCACCTGATAGAATGCCAGAAGTGGATCAGAGATTGCATGCAAACTTAGTCGATCATTACTGATTGGATCAGACTTCTTGCCAGTCTGTCCCATTCCACCATCGACCACTACCATCGCTCATTTTTCTCCAGGTGTGGCCCTTTTCATCCGTCCATTCATTGAGTATTGTTGGTTCATTTGTGGCAACTTGAGTTGGGACTCCTTCATCAGTTTCCTGAGTAGAATCTTTCTTCGTTATCAGGAAAGAAGCGATTCCTATCGCAGCGAGAATTACGACAGAGAGCGAGATGAGGATACTTGAAAAGTCGAGAAACTCGTCCTCATCTTCTTCTGAAGNATTGTCGACTTCTTCTTCTACGATTTCGTGGAACATAAGATGGANTTCCAGATCATNTCCATCNTANGCATCTGCGTAANNGATTGATTNANTGCCTTGANTGAACCCTGTTGAATNGATNAGGCCCAGNTGGATAATTTCTCGNACGATGTGNGGNTAGTCTNCTTTTCCATTCGTNCCATCANCAAATGTTCCNACNNTTTCAACTACCCANAAGGAGACATTGAACGAGGAATNGGTNNANTGTTCGATACNCCAAGAAACAGTCCCAGAGTTCGNTNCCGTNGGCNNCCATGCAAAGGTNACANAACCAGNGCCCAGNTNNAGAGATTTNGCTGCNTGTTCTNNNTAATCTNNCTCTAATGAAGACCCTACAGGNACATTCCCAGATATTGCATATGTTCCATTAAANCCTACAATTGGAGGCTTCCATGGTAGATANGGNTCATAACGGTCCCGGAATTGAGCATCNACTGCCTCAGAACCTAATGGATCTTCAGGATCGTTGATGTTCCTGTGAATCGAATAAACCTGCATGTTTGAGGTCGANGCAACATTTTCTAGAGCCTCTTCCACGACTAAACACTGGCCGCACCACGTTGCAGTATAATCTTCAGCAATTGTAGGGAGATCGTTCAATGAACTGTTCCCGACTACCACATTGGTCCCATTTGCAAGGACGTGAAGTCCTCCAAATACCATGCCAGAATCGAGTTCTTCAACCTCTGCNGCTTCAGTAGGGCCGAGTAAAGACAGAGCAAAGATNATTGCGAGCNCAGTTACGCGAATGCGTGCCATGATTGAACCAANNCATTCTGCTTAAAGATACAACGTATTCAAGCATCANAGNGAGATGTCGAATGCACCATTGTCATAGATTTGGCCAGCATCNATNGCATCAATCAGNTTNGNCAGTCGAGACTTAATCGCATTTCTGGTTTTGTCTGCAGCACCAGCAATTGCAGTCAATCTACTTTCAGCAACGCCGAATTTCATGCATGACATCTGGAAAAGCATTGAACACAAGATTCGAGCAGGNACGTTNGGTATAGGAGATTCAGACATTGTTGGNTCGCCNAATTTGAAAAGTCNTTGATTCAAATCTTCCATGAGTTTGTCTTGGAGGCTCTTTTCNAAATCTGTGACGACGTTTCTCANTCGTTGTTTCATGATTCTGATTTCCTCNGCTCTGTTTGCGAGNGCNACTTCTCTTCGGTCGTTTGCAGGAGCAATNAGCTTCTTACCATCGAGNTCAACCTTTTCACAAATTGAAAAGTACTTCTCGATGATCTTGGATGCATCGATAACTTGCTTCATTGTAATTCCAGTGTTCTCNAGCATTGCNGCCCAATCGATACTCATTCCACCCCATCTTGCCTGGTAAACTCGAAGGCAACCAAGAGCGAGCAATCTTTCGTTGTGGCCTGTATCAGCNCCTCTTGTCTTCATTCTACAAACNGAATTCTTTGGCAGAATGACTTCCTCTCCTTTAGCAACCTTCTTCATGCTNGCCAAGGCTTCCTCATCATCGACAGGCAATGTGGCACGAGTAATGGCGGCCTTNGCCTTCATCGCATTCTCGGTTCCACTGAGTTTTACTGCAGCATCCATAGTCGCTTGTACCATTGGGTGNCAATCTTTCGCATCTCGAGCAGCGATGTTTCGCAGAATCTTCCACTTCCCTTTCGCTTCTTTTTGTGTTCCAATATAGGAGCCCAAACCGTTGCCCTTATTACCAGTCTTAATCTTGGTAACTCTGGTGGTAGGAGTGTTGAAACTGTTTTCTCCCCAGATNGCTCCCGCATTGTCATTTTGGTTGGTGGAGACTTGGTGTTCAGCCACCAGCCCACATTCATTGCATTCGAGTTCGCCTCGTGCAATGTTCATTTTCATGTCGTTACTTCCACATTCTTCNCATTTTTCAGTCATTATATCGCCTTCTTCTTCCCTTTTACCGTAACAAGATTGCGCAAATTAAAGCCGTGAGTTATGGCTATCGGCGCAATATCGCTTGGCAGGATTACATCTATGNCCTGCGNNCTATTTAAACATGACGATTCATGTTAAGATTCAAGTAAAACAAGAATTATTCTTGTTCAATATCGATGGGGTGTAAGAAAGTGGAACCGACCCCCCACTCTTTCCGAAAGGAGCAAAAAATAACAAAATCGGATGAGTTTCCTTTTATACCCTCGGTATCCTTGTAAAGAACTGGGGGAGAAAGATGACGCAGAACGTTACTGTTGAAGCATGCTCTCCATCTACTTTAGTGCCTCAATGGCTCCTACAGCATCTTGAGGGCGGAACAAATAATCTCATGATCATCTATCCGAATGAAACCGTTCGAGAAGATGTGTTGAAGCACATAAGTACCGTCTGCGGAGCAATTGATTCGAGCCGTCATACAACACTAAATCGCCTTTGTACATCACTTCAAATGGACTTCAGGTTTCCAGTCATAGTCCCAAGATCTACAGTGGGGATTGTTCAAGTCAACAAACTATTCTCTCATGCTGCCTCCGAATTTAGATTCCCAAGAATGCATCCAGATGCCTCTCGAAAGTGGTCTTTGTCGAAAACCGAGCGATTACTTCAACTGCATCGTTTCTCTACNAGGCATGACATTNTCTCAAAATGGGNGGATGANCCAGGCGTATCAGAGGCAGATCGTCTNCTCTCTTCGTTTNAGNAATCAAATCTCCTTCATGAACATCATGTCATGGAAGAGTTAACAAANGCACTTTTAGATTCTGACATCCAAATTCCATATTCCTTATCGACNGTGGAAGGTATTCTTTTACTCAANCACCCTCCTGATTTCTACAGCAATGAAAAGACGTTTTTGACCGCTTTAGCCTCAAGAGTTCCAATCCATCATTTATGTGTGCCTGGGTCCTTTCGTCTAGGCCTGCATGGGGCTTACATCAATGATGAAATCAAATACGTAAAATCAGAAGAGGAGGTGCCCAACTGGGTTCCAAAACATACACTTTCTCCTATGCTTGAAGATGACATTAGGACCGAAGGCATTCACCTCGTATCTTTTGACCAGGCATCCCAAGTTCTCGATGCAGCCTTATCTGCAATTCGTGTTTATCGACAACATCACCGTGGCAAAATTCTGGTTATTGATGCAGATCAAAACAGGAGAAGTGTTTGGAAACGCAGACTCAAGCAGATAGGCTTAGATTGCGATGCAGGTACTGAAACTGTCGGCTCAACTTCAGCAGTTCAAGCAGTACTACGCTTCCTTTCAATCGCCGACGGCCAAGATGCTTGGTCTGGCAATAAGTTGTTTGACATCATTCAATCGCAAGCATTTCCAATTATTGAGCACCTTCTTGCTGATTTGTCCCATCCAATAAATGAAAATTGGAAGCCTAAACCGAATCTCGATGTATTGGAAAACATTGGCAGAAGTTTCCATGTTATAGGAGGAAATGGAGCGCTTTTCCGCTGGCTTGGGTCGTTATCGGTGGCAACTCCTACCTCTTCAGAACCTTACCGCAAAGATGCAGAAGAACAGGCCATAGAGGAAACAAGATGGTGGCTTTATTCTCTTGCAAGAGTCTGGGCCCCATTCTTAGATTCAGAGGCACAAACGTTCATACAGGAACCGTTGATTAGTAGTCTAAGTGGTGTTGAACTTCCACTTCCAAAGATGAACTCGAATCATAGAGGGGTTCTTGCTGATCTTCTAAAGGCATGCGAATGGGGACAACTATTCAATCGTACTTCGACCTATGATCACTCGATTGGAGGATTGCAGTCTTGGATTCAAACGATTGACTCAATAACACAATACGACTCAGACGTCGATTTCCTTGACATTTGTAAACTATCAGCAAATCAAACCAAACTTCCACCGACCCGGATTCGTCATTCTGATGTACAGATATGTACGCCAGAACAAGCATATGGAATGCAAGCTGACATTGTAATGTTCGTTGGTATCGACTCCGAATCATGGTCGATGAAACCTCCTAGAGTGCCCTGGATTGACGATGCTGTAAGAGTTCAACTGGGATTAAATGATTCAGATCATCCGATTCGTCGTGGACGCCATGTATTCAAATCATTACTGTCCACGTGTAACTCTGCGATATTATTCGATACGAAACACGATGAATCCGCTGGAAACTCAACGCCTGTTGCAGAATATTTAGCAGAGATTGAACTCGGTGGAGAATTATCGAATCTCTCTACTCCTCCTGATTTTTTGATGGATTCAATTTCATCAGGTGCTGGCTGGTCATTCGTAACGCGCGAAGATGGAAACTGGCTGACATACAAGAGTTCTACTTTAGTCTTGGAAGGAAGTAATGTCGAGTTACTTCGCGCAGAAGACCTACCCAGAGACCGTAGACAACGAACAGGTCTTGCTCTAAAATCAGGAGCAACTCCTGAGGTAAACATTCGCTCACCAATCTCTCTAGCGATAGGGGCAGAAAAGCACCTCAATCTAGATCGTTATCGAAGACAACCAAAGTTCAAAGCTACTGAAAAGGAAGATGCAATGCCGTGGAGTTATAGAGAGAATCTTCTCTCAGTCGATGGACTTGTGCTTTCACCCACATTAGGTCAAGCCAAAACAGGAGGGGGCAGAACTGTTGACGATTGGCCCCATCTCGGGTACAAAAAGAATGGCAATTCGAGAGGACCTTCAATCGATCCAAGACCTCTTCCTCCAACCCCGTCTATGTCCGATACCATCTCATCCATATGGACTTCAAATCAACGAACTGATGACGATAAGATATGGTCTACAAACAGACTCACTCCATGGATCAATTGCCCTCGCTTAGCTTGGTCTGAACAGATATTGAAAGCACGGGAAGTAGAGCCAGAGGTATCCGAAGACCTTGCACCACTTGCTCGTGGAACGCTTGTTCATTCGATAGAAGAATATCTTCTTTCACTGCTTGGAGTCAACGTCGGTGATAGGCCTCTAGCAGACGGTACTCCGATACATCTTGGCCTTGACATCCCGTTAGAGCAAATCTGGGAATCGCTTCTGCATCATCTGTCACACCTTGCACCTTGGCTATCGCGAACAAATGCAGTATCTGTACACCGATGCAACGATTTGATTGGCTGTTCCCCTGAGGAATGGTCTCAATGGCTCGAAGGCGAAAAAATTCCGCCAATTGGGGGGCGCCTCGGACAACTCTTACTTGCAGACTTTGCTCTTACCGCTGCAGGCCCAATTGCTTCAGAGTGGTCACTTGAATCGGAATCAGGGAGGTTCATTGAACTCAATGGACTTGACGATCAACTTGATTCAGCGATGTTGAAGATTTACGGCCTAATCGATAGAGTCGACACACTCGTCCTTGATGCTGATTTACTTGATCAAGTACGGCTAAAGGGGTTGATCGGCGATGATGGGGATTTGATGCCTCTAAATTTCGATGGTGATGGCCCTCCTGCAAGACGATTGATTATCATCAGAGATTTGAAAACAATTGAAGGGCCAGATCCGAAAAAGAATGGCCTGCGGCATGCAGCAGGGCTGTTTAAAGAAATTCAACTCGCCCTTTACGCTCGTGCTTGGGAGATTGCCCATCCTGGAGATCGGGTCATTGGCGTGGGTATTTCGGAGGTTGGAGATACAACTCGTCATTTTGTAGAACTTGATCCAACCTTTGCATTTATCCCCGAAGAGGTAAACTTTGGGGAAAGAACTTCCTTTTCAAGCAATCATTACCGAGTACCAGGTGAAGAAAATACGCCAACTAGCAATCCATTTAGAGCGTGGATAAGCTCTCGTCTTACCACTGCAATCCGGGCGAAAAATGCAAGCGATTTTGGATGGAACCACCCAACACCAGGTAAACATTGCACCTATTGTTCACTTGCAAATTCCTGTCCCTCAGCCTCAATAGGAGTTGATGTGAAATGATTCCTTTCAATCGAAGCCAACGGTTGGGTCTGAATCTTGATCAGCACATTGCATTGGATGCTGGAGCGGGAACTGGCAAAACAACCGTCATGGCAGAGCGTTATGTTCAGCATCTCCTCTCTTCTGAACAAAGGGCCACTTGCGTACTACCTGCGCCATTGCGAAACGAACCATATGGCGCTGGAAGGGTAAAGGCTGCAAAGAAAGACAGAACTCCATTGAATGAGTGGAAAGGGCTCCTGCCACAAGAAATTGTGGCCATTACTTTCACGAGGAAAGCCGCTGCAGAATTGCGTTCGAGAATTCGCAGCAGGATTCAATCCCTTCGTGCAGAGCCCGTAAAAAAGACTGACAGGTTAGGAATTCATGACCCCCGTCTTCGACATCAGGGTGATGTTTCAATGCTGATGTCGTTACTTGAAGCAGCGCCGATTTCAACAATTGATTCATTCTTAGGAGAAGTACTTGCACCACATATTGACCTTGTAGCATTGCACTTGAGCAGAGATCAATTACCTGATGAACAGGCCCCATTATTGAGGACACAAGCCCTTAATGCGGCATGGAGAATTCGTAATGCAAGAGATGGATTTGAAGCAGGGTTGACCAAGTCCTGTGAAGAATTCATTGAAGCTCGAAACCGCCTTGCAATTCGATTAGGAGGGCAATCTTCTGCTCAAACAGTTCTCACAGGTTTGCTTGAATCTTCGTTGTTTGTTGAAGAATCAAAACGAAGATTACGAGCCAGATCAATACGAAACGAATTGCCATGGGACGGCTCATTGCCCCCAGACTATCTGCTCATTGAGGATATGATTCTCGAACGTTGTGGCCATCTTATCGATGGTGTAGTTGAAGATGCGTATGAATACCTGAATCAGTGGGTCGATGTGTTTACCAGGGACGGGAGGCATGCGTTTTTCGTCCAGAACGATAGCAACGGAAATAGGTATACGCGCTTCAATCAACTTGCAC
>NHFS02000020.1 GCA_002171315.2 Euryarchaeota archaeon TMED117
GGTACATACATGTACGATCAAAAGTCTGGTGAATTCAAGTTGCGTGCAGGTCCATTGTTCTCGAACATTCTACTCGCTGACGAGATCAACCGTGCTCCTCCAAAGACTCAAGCAGCTTTGCTTGAAGCAATGGAAGAAAAGCAAGTCACTATTGAAGGTATTACCCACAAACTTCCTGCTCCGTTCGTTGTTCTTGCAACACAGAACCCAATCGAACAAGAAGGAACCTATCCACTTCCTGAAGCGCAAATGGACCGTTTCCTCATGAAGATGAGTATGGGTTACCCAGACCGTGCTGAAGAGAAAGCAATTCTTGCTCGACGTAAGTTGCGTGGAAAGGATGGACACGATGTTGAACAAATCACTTCTCCAAAGAAGGTTGTTGCTATGCAAAAGGCACTGGAAACAGTCCATGTTGATCCAGCAATTCTTGCATACATCGTTGAAATTGTTCAGCGTACTCGTGAAGACCATCGTGTCGTTAACGGTGCTTCGCCTCGTGCATCTCAATCATTGTTCAAGACAGGACGTGCTGCTGCTGCTATCGCAGGCCGAAACTACGTTATTCCTGATGACATCAAGGGAATTGCCCTTCAAATTATCAGCCACCGTATTGTCATGAAGCCTGAAGCAAAGATTCGTGGAATCACTGGAATGCACATCGTTCGAAAGATTCTCTCGGAAGTTCCAGTTCCTGTAATTTCTTGAACATAATCGCTTGTTGAAGGCTGAAGTTCAAAATGGGTGACCTNTNTAGGTCGCATTGAGGGGGAGCNCNNATGACAATGAATCCGTACAAAATGGTCATNGCTGTTGCCAATCAAAAGGGTGGTTGNGCAAAGACCACAACTGCAGTTAATCTCGCTGCTGCACTCGCTAAAGGAAATCGAAAACAAGGTGTTCCTCCTGCAAAAGTCTTGCTTGTNGATCTTGATCCTCAAGGNAACTGTGCTACATCATTCGGTATTGANAAGAAGAATATTCGTCGCACTGCATACGATGTTCTTGCNAATGATTCNGGCGAAGAACTTCCATTGATGGAGGAATACCTGCTTACTCCAAGAGAACTTACNGATGCTATGCAGAAGGCGTTTATTCTACGTAAAGGAAAAAAGGCTCCTCAAAATTTGACCATCGATAATCTCTGGTTGCTTCCAAGTGACATCCATCTCTCAGGAGCAGAAATCGAATTGTCTCACAAAATTGGACGTGAAACNAGACTNCGAGAGGGGCTTGAACCCATCATCGATGAATTTGATTACATCGTTATCGACACNCCTCCATCNCTTGGTTTACTCTCGATCAATGCNATGTGTGCTGCCAATTGGGTCATGGTTCCTGTTCAAGCAGAATACTATGCTCTTGAAGGATTTAGTATGTTGATGAACTCGATTAAGATGATTCAGAAGCGTATTAATCGTAATTTGAAAATCTTCGGTGTTGCGATGACNATGGTNGATGCTCGCTCAAAACTCAGNCGCCACGTCTGNACTGAAGTNAGCCGTAAAATTCCAAATAAAGTCTTCAANACAACGATTCGNCGCTTAGTCAAGGTCGCTGAAGCNCCTTGGAGTGGTGCTCCAACTGTGTTGTTAAACGAACCAAGAGCGAGTGGAGCTGGTGCAGGATCACTTGAATATTGGACACTTGCTAAAGAATTNCATANCCGAGTTCAATCGATGCGTCGTGAATTNGGTGTCAAAGAGCATCCTAAATTATTGACTGGTCGACGNTAANGGGTTGAGAAATCAACNCTTTCGACTTCCTTTCGCGCGGTCAGGTTAAGTACGAATGCGTACGCATTCGATTTGGGATGCACATATGACTGGAGAAGGAATGACCTCTGTAAGTGTAAGTTATGANGTTCGTAGACAATTGAATACAATGCGGACGGTGAATGGACATAAGAGCGTNAATATGCTCCTTGAAGACATTATTCGGGCCCATAAAATGGCTCGAATGCGTGGTGAACTCGATGTGNTNCAAGAGCATCTNAAGCGAGTTGCTGACGTNAACGTTGAGCATTTAGTNGAACGNTTGAACATGGCTCCATTCAAGGTTTGAGGTGATTGTAAATGATGGCATGGCGNCCACCTGGTTACCTCNTAACAACACAACAACTTGTTCGTGCTCTGTTTGATGATTCAACGGATGAATCCAAATTATTGACTGCTGCTGCTGCAGGTAAAGTCGAACTTTTCGCTCNTAACAAATCATGGAATGCNGTTCTATGGTTGATTGTGAACACACTCAAAGAAGATGGAAAGCCAATCTACTCNGGAGATGAACTCAAAACTTTGCGTTCCTGTTTACCTATTGAGTGGCGTTGATCACTGATNGCCCATCTTAGCAAGGTATTCGTGACCATACCACTTCCATTGNTCCATTGTCCATCCTTCAGGTAGACCTCCTGCAGGNAATGGTGGAGCTTCCTTTGGCTCTTCTACNACTGGTTCTGGTTCTGCCTGTGGCTCAGGTGTTGATTCGCCCAGTGTAGCAATCGATTCAATGGATGCTTCNTCACTAAACAATTCTTCAGCAGATACTTCTCTGGATGATTCAATGACTTCCTCTTCCTTCTCTTGTTCTTCAAGTTCCAATGGTTTGACATCTTCTTCCCAGAGTGAATCTGATTCAACGCCTCCAAAGGCNGAAGANCCTGCTGTTCCTTCCAATGCNTCATNCATTGCGGCTGAAGTTGGTAGTCCTGCTCCACCGTAAGTTTTCGAGATCTGGCTTGATTTCCTTCGTGAAGAGATTATTCCAATGATAACAATGACCAATGTCAGAATTNCAAACAGACCTCCTCCATAGACGAGTGCGTCGTTCATTGCATCCGACTTGTACCATTCTTCACTAGTAGATGTTGAATCCGATGTTGTATTCCAACTTGAGAATGTNTCAGGNGTTTGATTNGCTGCTTGAGAATCTGCAACGTATTGNACATAGGCTGGAGNTCTCCATCCGACGCAG
This sequence comes from Euryarchaeota archaeon TMED117, assembly GCA_002171315.2. GTDB lineage: Archaea > Thermoplasmatota > Poseidoniia > Poseidoniales > Poseidoniaceae > MGIIa-L2. Next base: position 2,974 of record NHFS02000020.1, read on the forward strand.
ACATCTCTCATATCTGNAAAGTCGAGATTACAGTGATCTTGAATGGTTTGAATTCGTGCGTCGTTATCATCGTAATCTGAATTCGAACCAGTTCCGTCTCTATCGATGTCGAGATATTCGTTTGGATCTAAATCCATATCTTTCGATTCTGATCCATCCGCCCAGCCATCGCCATCTTTGTCCTCACATCCAAAGGATTCAAGTTCAGTATTCTGAAGAGGATCTTCTGGATCGGGTAACCATGCTTTGGTTGAACTTCCAGGCTTCGTTGGGCACTTATCAGGCATAACACCTGTTGCGTTGTCTCCATATCCATCGCCATCGCCATCAGCCCATTGTGAAATCATATCTGGAAGAGCATCTGCACCTTGTTCAGCAGTCCAATTCTCATCTGGATCGGAATAGCCATCAAGATCTCCATCTGGACATCCATAACGGTCCTTGGTCGAGAATCCATTGATGAATGGACAACCATCTGCCAGTGTCCCTTGAGGATTATCTCCGTAACCATCTCTGTCAGTATCTGCCCATTGTGAACTGTCTGCGGGATAGACATCACCATCTTGGCCATCAGAGTTATCTCCGTATCCATCGCCATCGGAATCGATGGTTTGATCAGGATTTGATGGGAACATATCAGAATTATCTCCAACACCGTCACCATCAGAATCAACACTCTCATCTGCAATATTTGGGAACTCGTCGCTGTTATCTCCCACGCCATCACCATCTGAATCCAACGACTCATTTGGATCGGTAGGGAAGGCATCCAATGCATCAGTGACTCCATCTGCATCACTATCAACGTCATACAAGCGTACTCGTGTTGAAGATGTGAATCCAGAAATGATGTAGACTTCTCCATTATCACCTTTCAGTGAAGAGATTACCTTTCCACTGCTATCGTACATATCGCCTTCCTGGAAGGTCTGTACGTCTACAACAATAATTTCACCTGATTGTGTACCAACGTGGTAGGATGAAAAGTCCATCTGTTGAATGTAGACAATTTGAGGATTCGAACTGATTGATACCATATCATAGGTATAATCACTGAGATTGTAACGGAATAAATCGCCGCCAGCAGTTCCAACCAGCAAACGACCTTGGGCGTCGATATCAAGTGTATTTACTGCCGATGACATATCGGTAAGTTGTTGAACCAAAGTACCGGTATTGTCGTGCACCTTGACTCTGTTATCGTATCCTCCAGTGAGGACGTGCCCATCTGATGTAACAAGCATCGATGTCATTCCACCTGTGTGAGAATTCGTAACAACGCCTGTTTCCATGCCTCCACTGTATTCCGCAGCTCTTCGTTGACCTGGGAAGTATCCAATCCAGACATCACCATCATTGTCCCAGTCAACGGCATCAACAGGAGTAGATGTATTGATGTACTGAGTAATTATTTGCTGTGTCATTTGAATGATGACGACACCTGAATCATGAGCTACAGAAACAAGATTCTCACCAGAATCGACTCGAGCGGAATTTGCAGAGACGTTGAGATCAAGACTCCACACTTGCGTATGAACTCCAGATTGGAATGTGTTGACTGAGAGTGTACCTGAACCTGTTACCATCAGAACTTTCCCATCGTTTAATTGCTCCCAAGCCACCACTTTTTCGTTAATCTGTTCGGTTTGTCCAGCATCAATCAGGGACGCTGTTGTCGATAAAACAGGTGCTAAAATCGGCAGTAGAAGCAAACAAAGGACAATCGTTGCTACGGTTCGCATAGTACGGGGAGGACGAAGGGAATTATCAAACAGACGCATGATTGTCCATTCAAGATTCGTCTGATTCTTCATCAGCCGGCTTCATTCGTGGAAGGACCGGAGTGATGGAGGCAGTCTTCACATCCGTCTTTGGAGTAGAGATCGGAGTTAGGCGTTGAACAGGCCGTAGTGTTGCGGTTCCAGTAGATTCCTTTGGAATTACATTCAATGGTGTCATTGTTCCTGTGATAGGACGCATTGTTGCAGATTCTGTTTCAACGACCTCTTCGACCCCTTCTTCCATTGCTTCAGAAACTTCTGAAACGTCACGGCGTGTAATTCGGGCTTCGTCATCGCTTGTTCCGAACGCTCCGTCTTCACCAGGTGTAATACTGACCTCAACTGCACCAACTGGTACAATGATTTCCTCAGCAGGTAGCTCCTGGGTTGGTTGTACAACTGGAGCCTGCGGTTGGAGTGGCATACGTACCTTGCGCTCGAGAGGCTTCGGCAGAGCGACCTCAGCCGATGTACCAATAGGTGCCTTGACTGGGCGGAGGGTTGGTGCTTGACCAAGTGGTTTTGCTCCACCAATTGGTGCTCGCATTCCTCCAAGTCCCATGCCTTGCTGAGGCGTTGCTCCGAGGGATCCTGACATACCACCAAGTCCAGGGGCACGAGTTCCCAGNGCAGATGGGTCTTGGCCAAGCGGCATTGCTGCTGGTGCTTGTCCAGAGATGGATTGCATCCATTTCTGTCGCTTTTCAGCACGAGTATCNGTTGATTGGAGTTCAGCAAATTCTTCTTCACGTGATTGAAGTTCTGATTCAGAGACATCAATTTCTCCTTGAATCTGTGAGGTAATGGCATCACGCATCTTGATTTCAGCCATCTCACGGAAGGAGTCCATCTTCTCAGAAAGATTGTTCAGACGATCACGGACTTCAGCACGCTTGAGTCCAAGTTGAGCCTCAATTTCTGCACGGATTGAAGCTTCACGCTTGCGTACATCGATGAGAGCCTTGTTTCGCATAATCTCTTCACGCTTGTCGAGTTGACGTTCAAGTTGAACTGCAATCTCTTCTTGCTTTCGAGTTCTGAAGGCTGAAAGACGCTCTTCCATATCGACTTCGAGTTCCAAAGCCGTTTCTTCCTTGAGCAGATCCAAATCGGTCTCAAAGGTCAAACGTTCATTGCGTAGTTGAGCATCAAGTTCTGCCATAATGGCCTTTCTTGCAGCAGTTTCACGAGATTGGAATTCGATTTCAAGGCGTTCTGCCCAATCGGTTCGCTTTGCTTCNTANTGTTCCTCCAATTGTCCGCGGAGTTCCGTTTCACGTTCGAAACGGAAGCGAGCCAGTCTGTTTTGGATTTCTGCTTCACGGGCNCCTCGATAGGATGTGAATTCNTCATCTGAACGTCGAGCAAGTTCTTGTTCAAGTTCGCTTTTCAGAACCTTGGAGATATCATCGACAGCCTTTGAGAATGTGATGTCATACTTTTCCTTCAAGCGACCCTTGCGTTCTGTGAGACGTTCTGCATGATTCTCTTCGAGTTGCTTTTGGATTTCAACTCTCAATTCATCGCGTCGTCGAGCGATTGCAAGTTCAACATCTTCACGCATTCGCTCTTCGAGATCTTCTGTCTCTTGGCGAAGTTGAGTTTCAAGTTCCTGTTGGAGTTGTTGAGCAATATCCTCTTCGAGACGAAGACTGCGACGGTCGTATTCTGCACGAAGACGTGCTTCACGTTGTTGGAGTCGATTGCGAAGTTGTTGCTCAAGACGAGTACGAATACCACGCCGTAGTTGCTCTTCACGTTCTGCAAGACGAGCATTGTGGCCTTCTTCAAGAGATTCAATTTCCTTGTCTTCAAGAGCGATGAAACGTGATTCCATCTCCTCTTCAATACCAGCCTCAAGTTCACGAATTCGTTGTTGAAGGCGTTGATTGTATTCCAATGCCATTCGCTCTTTTTGTAAAGCAAGGCGTCGGCGATGTTCATCTTGGAGTTGTCCTTCAATGGATTGCTTTAGATTCTCTTTATGTTCCTCGAGTCTACGATCGTGTTCGTGTTCAAGTTGATTCTGAAGATTTGAAATTTCTCGCTTAAGTCTCAGATCGAGTTGTTCACGCATTCGGGTTTCTTCACCAGCAAGTGTTGAACGTTCCATTTCTGCAAGTTCAACTTCCATATCGGTTCTCATTTCCTTTTCGAGAGCGTCGAGTGTTAGTTCGTGTTGTACTGCAAGGTCGTTTGCAATTGCGTCTTGCATGGCTGAGACTCGCTCTGCAATCGCTTGTTGACGCAATCGGCGCTCTCGGCGAATATCTGCTCGCATTCGCTCTTCTTGNCGGAATCGAGCACTGGTNANCATTGCTTGATCNGTTGANACNGCNGGNGANGTTGTGAATTGACTACGNAGAGCTGCAAGGCTTAGCCTGTCNGCGTTTTCACGCTTCTTTCGAGCAGCATCCAACAGCTCGTCTGGCCTGCTTTCGCTAGCACTCATAACATCCCATCCGAACNTGTATCGACNTTTCTTCATACATAAGGTNCGCGACGNTNGCGATGGCNGAAAGGCCTGTTTTTANCGCGAAAAACNGTTCNCGTCTCACTCTTCTTCTNCNTCTGGATTGAATANNGGAGGTTGTGGTTTTGNCAAGTANTANACNGCAAACANACATGANGCNANGAANAGCCAGCCAGGNGGTGCTAACTNNGANCCNAGTTCNAGTTGATTNTCTGATGCGCCNGTNNGAATCATAGCATAGATAATCGCTGTTAACAANCAAGCCATTTGCAAGANTGAAAGTTTGAGATCNANNCCNTGNTTGAGTTTTGATAGGCGNCGATCACTGATCATCATNGCNCCAGANATGAACATNATNGGTANGATGANCATNTCNAANCCNGGTGTNGCAGCACAATCTGCTCTTTCACCNATTCCNTTGANACAGATTTCAACATGNGTTAAATCNGGTCCNAAGTTGAGAANAGGTTGCAACCAAATGAANCCTGCTGCNCNCATCAANAGAATGGCATTTCCTGGTGAAGAAAGTCCATGGAAGTAAGGCAAACCGCTNCCTTCTTCGTGTTGGAANCGNGCNAGGCGNAGCATTCCTGTNCCGATNATCCAGAANCCTGCAAGNNCAAGNGANANGGTCCANATTGGTGNTGCTTCTCCCCATCGTCCAAACATGATGAACATCATNAGNGCNGGAGCNACACAGAATGAGAGACAGTCNGACATNATNTCNANNGANCCNCCGAGAAGTTTCNNCTTTGANTATCGACGAGCAATTGGCCCATCGATAATNTCTCCNANNGCTGAAAGGAAGATACAGAGCATGGATGCCCAGATGTATTTGGATTTCAATCCGTCTCCGAATGGTTGACTCATATCCTCAACTGCAAGAATAAGAAACATGATTGAAGCTGTACCAAACATGGCATTTGTCAGCGTAATGTAGTCTGCTAGACCTGTTAATCGGAATGTGGATCTCATATTCTCATCTCAGAAAGACACTTTGAATGGGACGTCGCAAGCTGGACAGGTGATTGTCCGCTCTCCTGGTCTCTGTTTCATACGAAGACTTCTGTCACAAGCAGGGCATTGAATTTCAACTCGAATGACTTTGGCCGTGAGTGTGAATTGTGTATCGCACCCACCGCAGCGTAATTCTGCAGGACGCTGATCAACTCCTGCAATCAGAACCTTTGAACATGAAGGACAAGAGAGGCGTTCTTCTTTCCACTTCTTTCGGGTTGGGGCGTGATCTGTACGGACATTTGCTCCGCATAGTTCGCATTGAATATCACCAAGTGCAGATGGTAGAAGACCGTTGCATTTTGGGCA
>NHFS02000071.1 GCA_002171315.2 Euryarchaeota archaeon TMED117
TTTTCATGGCTTCTTCCGACTCTTCATCGAAGTATCGAATCAAACCGGCTGCTTGCTGAATACCGCTGCCTTCAGATTTCTTTGCCATGTGGACCATTCCATCCGAGTTGCCTTCCCTTTATCAACGCAACGCGCGTTCATTCGGATTCATGATCGGTCATATCGACGAACGGGACATCCTCTTCAATAACGAGCAGTGCTCCATCTGGGCTTGTTTCTTCTTCGATTTCAATAGGGACGAGTAGGGCAGCCTCTCCACGAGACAAGGCGCGCTCCACAGCAGGTGTGTTGTCATCGGCAAGGGCTTGATGAGCAAGGCCAATTTCGAGATGAGCCAGTTCGATAAGATTCGGATCGACATCTCCTTTCTTCTCGAGTCGTGAAATGTGGTGTTCAAGTGCTGCAATTGATTCAGATAGGACACTCTTTGCTCGCTTTTGATGGGCTCTCCAGAGCATTTCATTGGCTTTGAGAGAACTTCCAGTCTTTGCCAATCCCTTCTCAGCACTGCGTCGATGAGCAAATTCCCATGGATTGTGCTGTGCAGCTGCCGCAAGGTCGTGAATAAGACGCGCCCGTTCTTCAACAGGGCCTCGAACAATGATGATGTTTCGATAGCCTGAGGTCAGTAAACCAAAACCCCAATAGGGCATTGATTGAACTGATACGTGCAATGCTCCAGCTGTGAATTCAAGCATCCACCGTTGCTCGTCAAAGCCAGGAACTTCAGTAAACACAGGTGTTTCAGCACCCGCACAACATTTGAGCAGTGTTTCACAGACATCACCAAGGTAGACCTTACTCGAAGGCCCTTTGTGGTGAGCAGATCGAAGATATCTTCCAGATTCATCGACGCAATGGTTTGACTTCGCCTTGCGAACCTGTGCATGAAGGACAGAACGCTCCGGGTGAAGGTCGACCTCCATAAGGCGAGGAAGTCACACCAGTTCATCAAGCCAACCCTTTGCTGACATGAGGCTTCATCCGCCATATCTGGGATAATCATCAAACGATTATAGTGGAATAATTCAAGAGGGTCAGGGGCTATGGCGTATCAGGGTCAGACTATGGCAGCGAAGAAGAAGGCATCAAGCGGCGAAGATTTGACTGCACTACCAGGCGTAGGTGCAGCAACAGCAAAGAAATTACAAGCAGCTGGATTAACCACTGCTGCTAAGATCGCAAAGGCTGGAAAGGCTGGGCTAGAAAAGGCTGGAATGAACGCGCCGAATGCTGCAAAACTCGCAGCAGCGGTTGCAACCCATAAGGCAAAATCAACTGCAAAGAAAACCGCTTCAAAGGCAAAGAAAACTGCTTCAAAGGCAAAGGCTGCTGCAAAATCAACTGCTGCTAAAACCAAGGCGAAGGCCAAAGGGGCTGCATCAAAAGCAACCGCTGCTGGTAAGAAAGTTGCAGAGAAAGTTGTTGAGAAAACGAAAGGAACTCAACAAGTCAAGTCCGAGAAATCCAAAGATGGGCGTAAAGGAAAGACGCTGAAGGTACCACGAAGTGTTACCGATATGCCTTGGTTCCGCAAAGGTTGAACCGATTTCACCGTTACATTGTAAAACCGTCTCGACTGACTGTACGGTATGCCTCGAAGGAAGTATGGTCGTCTGCGTAAGACGGTTGAACTTCCACCAAAAGGAAACTGTTCCCGTTGTAGGAGCGGTAAATTCTGCCCGATTGAAGGACATTCTGGTCAAGAAGTGACTCCTGCTCGTAACTGGACCGGGCCTGAATCCATCGAGAAACGTAAGCGATCACATTCGTGAGATGTCAATACCGAACGTTTGTGTTCCGCCTTGCTCATCAACAAGACCTTCATCGACAGGGCTGCTCTCATCAATCGTCTGTCGCATCGATTGTGCGCGATGGTAGACTTCTCGTAAGGTTTGATCTGAAATATCGAGATAGACACGGGTGGTTGCGATGCTTGTATGTCCAAGTAAACGCTGGATTGTGACCAGATCCGCTCCACGTTCGAGCAAGCCAGTAGCGAAATTGTGTCGAAGTACGTGCGGTGTCAGCCGACCCTTTGGAATGTCCGCTTCTCCAGCGAGTTGATCCATCAATCTCTGAACGCCTCTTGGTTGTAAGCGACGTCCTGCTGAATTGAGCAAGAAGGCTTTGTCATCGTCACGGAGTCGAGATGCCCGAATTGGGAGATAAGAATCAATGCATGCTCTGGTTCGCTGCGTAAACAGTACGATTCGATCTTTGTCGCCCTTTCCACCCAAGACCTTTGCATGCAATCCTTCCATTTCCAAATCAGCAAGATTGAGGTTGCATATCTCTGAAACACGCATTCCCGTATCCAGAAGAACGGTAACGACAACGGATGCAATCGCATTCTCTGAGGTGTTGGCTGCTTCGATAACCGATGTTAGTTCACGTCGAGAGAGTGTGCGCGGAAGTTTTCGTCCAGTACGTGCTCGAACCAAATGATCCGGCCATCGATGACCGAGCCACTTGATGATGTGTCGAGCAGCGGCGAGACGAGCGTTGTAAGTTGATGGACTCAGTTCGCTCATCGAATGCGTCCATCGATCGATTCGTCCACTATGTGGCTCCAATCGATTCGCAAGTGTCCGAACCGTCATCGATTCAAGTCCACTTGCACTGAGAATATCTTCACCAGGAAGAGGCGTCTCGACAAGGGCGCGTAGTCCATTGAGGTAGGTCTTTCGCGTGTTTTCTGATTTGTTCTCAGTTCGCAATTGTTGATCGTAACAATCCAACCAAGGGAGATTTTGAATGTGTGCTAAACGCGGAGGAAGCGTAACGTCGTCATCCGATAGACGTAGCTGACTCGGTCGTTGAGCCTTCGGCTGTGTGTGTTTTCTCTCCATATGGCATCAGTGCCGTTGATTCCGCCGAGGCGGAAGTGCATCCCGTGCTCTTGCGAGCAAACTGCAGTAGACGGTCCTCCATATCAAACTGTTGTGTGAAGTTCACAGCAGAACTCAAGCATTACTCTCTTCACTCGCAGGGCCATCAATTGAATGCTGCGGGCTGGTTGACATGGCTTTACGAAGGGTTGCTCGTAGAGATTCGAGTTCTCCATAGCAAATGAGGACATCATCAAAACGAAGTTGAATAGACGATTCAGGATTCCACATCAATCGGTCTCCTCGACTGAGCGCAAACACAGGAGTGTTGGAACTTCCATGGAACACTTCTCCAAGTGACATTCCAATCAAGTTTGGATGTTGAAGTAATTGAATTGAAAGAACACCTTCGCCGGGTATTGTTCTCAGCAATTGGTCAAGTCCGACGTCGCTAAAGTCTGTATCGCTGATGACGAAATCGACGATTGCCCCAGCAACATTGACTCCGCTTGCCTTCTCAATTCCTTCCAAGCCAGGACTTGAATTGACTTCGAGAACAAGTGGGCCATCTTCGGATTCGAGAAGATCAACTCCTGCGATACGGAGGCCAAGGATACGTGCTGCTCTGCATGCTACTTCCTCATAGGCAGGGTCGAGTTCAACAGGTTCGACAGTTCCGTTGAGGTGGAAATTACTTCTGAATTCACGTCCACGGGCACGACGTCGCATGCTTGCAACGACTCGATCGCCAACGACGAGTGCTCGAATATCTGTTCCGTGGGATTCGACAATGTACTCTTGAACCAGGACTGCTTTTCCAGTATGGAGCAATCCTTGAACGAGATTTCGAGTCTCTTGATGTGTATGGCGGAGGAAGACGCCTTGACCTTGTGTCCCTTCTGTGACTTTGACAACAACGGGTAATCCGCCAACCGCTTCAATGGCTTGCTCTACGTCTGCAGTATCTCGGACATAGACAGTACGAGGGACGGGGATTCTGTTACGAGCGAGCAATTGAGAAGCGTGCAGTTTGTCACGGCTTTGGAGGATTCCTTGGCCAGTATTTGCAGTCCAGATGCCCATTTGTTCAAGATGTCGTAAGACTGCAACGCCGTGTCGAGTAATGGAATGTCCAATACGTGGAATGACTGCATCAAAGCCAATCGGTTTGCCTTCATGCATGATGTCGATTGAACCGTCATCAACGAATAATGAGAAACTCATTGGATCGAGGACATTGACATCAAGTCCACGTTTTCGAGCTTCTTCGACCAAGCGTCGAGTGGAGTATAAACGCGCTCCACGAGACAAAACGGCAAGGCGAACACCTCCAACTTGCCCAGACTCGCTCATGATGAGAAGAAAATGGGAGAGGATTTCAAATGCTCGGCCGTTTTGGCCATAAATCATGTCCGATGAAGACAATGTGGTAGAGGCGGAACCAGAAACAACGGAATCCGTTCCAGTTCTGGATGAAGACCGTGATGAAATAATGAAGGATATGACGCTTGAAGAGCGTCAAGAAGCCTTGAAGCGTTCCCGTTGGAACGTCTTTCTCTATCTGGGATTGGCAGCATTGATGTTCGGATTTGCTCTGTTCCCGTTCCCATTCACAGCAGATCCGGTTGGGAATTCTTACGAACAAGACCTCGGATTCGTTTGGGGTGCGCCATTGGATGGTGAAGATTTCACAGATGTTCCTATTGAAATTGAAGTGACTGCGACCAATCCTCCAGCAAATCCAGATGCACGAATCGCAGTTTATTTGATCAATTCTGATGATTGTACTGCGAGTGATATGTTGTTGCTAAAGCGCAATGCTCGGACGGATTCGAGTCATGATAATCAATTCCAGATGTCGGATAAAGCCCCGATTGTTGATGAAGTTGTAACCTTTGAATTCAACGTCGATGGAGGCGGTCAGTGCCTCTTCGCAGAATACGTTGACAAGGACGACACGAGCGATATTCTCATCGGTGGAATGGAAATTGATGGGAGCATGTGGCCCAATCAAATCTGGGCTGGATTCTTTGCAATCCTCTTCCTCAGTCTTTCTGGATTCGCCTTTGTTGGAGCACAAAAGCATGGAGCAGGTGTCAAAGCATTAACCGAGCCAAGTAAGAAATCCACTGAAGAAGAAGTTCTTGAACAAACGGCTGGACCAACAGGTCCACCACCATCCAAGGGTCCGAGTGGTCCACCTCAAGCAGGTCCAAGTGGCCCACCAGAAGCATCTGGACCAGCAGGGCCGCCAGAGCCTCATACACCGGAACCTGCTTCAGCAGAGCCAACGTTTGAACCTGCAGAAAACGGGTACTTCTTCCGAAAGATGCCTGATGGTAGTTACGATCAAACCGTTTTCGTTCAAGCCGAGGATGGTTCGTATGTTCCGTACGAAGAATGAACGCACAAAAACGGCCTCGTTTCTGATGCGTTCGCCACTATCCTTGATAGGGGATGAGTCCTCCACTTAGTTACGGTGAATGAATGACGGATGAACCATCCTCGCTAACTGTGGCCAAACTCAAGGCCCTTTGCGTCATCAATGATTTACCAACGACTGGTAAAAAAGCCGTTTTAGTCGAGCGTTTACTTGAATCCGGCCTTTCTCGTAAAGAGGTCGGACTCAAGGATGTCGATCCAGTTGAAGAGGCCGAGGAAGAAGTTGTCTTTTCTCTTGAAGATGAGACAACGATTGCCCCCACACCTAAACCAAAGCCAAAAGCAAAGCCTGCATCTAAGGAAGAAGATGTCCTTGACGCAGAAGTTCTCGATGCCGACCTTGTCTTTGACGAACCTGAGGAAGTTGAAGAAGAACCCGAAGTGTTCACCCCAGTTGCGGTTAAGCGACAAGATGCGGCCACGCTGTTTGATATGCTAAAACAACCAAAGGTCATTGCAGTGGTCATCGTTGCTTTGTTCGTAGGTGCAGCTGGATGGTGGTACATCAACTCTGAACTTGAACCGTTTACAGCGGATCCTCTTCGCTATGGTGATTCCATGGAGTACACCATCACCGGTGGAGCAGGAGACCGCCCTGCAATCATGGCCAGCGAAGGATTCCTTGATTTGGTGTTTAGTTTCCTCGACACTGAAGAAGACTATTGCCGAGTTTTCTTGGATTACAATGGAAGAGGTACGATTGCAATCAGTGAAGGAGGGCCTGAGGAACTCCTTGGTGAATCATCTCAAAATTTGCTTGGGGCTGTACGGACACGTGGCGCCTATGGAAGCAATGATTGGCTTGCTGTTGAAATGACCAATACGTATGATTTGGATGATTTGGATGTTGGTCGAAGTACCTATTCAATTCTCAATTCGGGTTCATGCCCAGATGCTTCAAGCAGTCCATCTTCTCCTGGTGAAGCGGTTCTGACCACTCGTCGACACGTGGAATTACGTGAACAAGTGACGATGTCAACTGGATTCGAATTCTCTGCAACCGTGGATAATAAACCGTACGAAGGCTCAGCTACGACGTTCGATGTGGGTGGCTTGTTGGGTTCACTTGACGTCTTCTTACCTGGTGTTTCCTTAATGCTTCAACCGATTGAACTGCAAGAACTCTTTGGCAACGATGTAATCGAAGAAGGTGCATCAGGAGAGCGGCTAGGATGGCGATGGAGAGTCGTAGGCGCTGATACACTCGGCGACGATAAGGCATGGAAGATTTCAGCAACACACGTCGACATCGAAAGTCTCTGTCTTGGATCTGCAACGATGGAGATTTGGGCCGAAGAGAACAATCCATGGGCAACTCAACAGACGGTCGATGTCATCATTTCCAACGATGGATCTCTCCAAGATTCTTGTTCTCCGCTTTCTGAAGCATTTGGGGATTATGTACTCCCAGAAGGGGAACTTGAACTTCATCATGCATTCAAATCAACCAAATTGACGCGTGGTTCAAAGGTGCTCGATCTCGGTAAGGATTACAGCATTCGGCCACGGGCAAATCTGCTCGCAATCGATGAATCACTGCAAGAGGATTGGGCCGCTCAAGAAGGCATTCATCCTCCAGATAAATCCGAATATCGAGCCCATACGCTCGAGAAGGCGATGCAATGTTTCGATTACATTGGCGGTCAAGCATCCGGTGCAAATGCAGCCTTGGACAACAGTGGATACATTTGGAGAGCCATTGATGATCGTAGTGGAACTGCTACGAAGTGGAACGTTTCTTGGGTTGCTGCAGACGATACTGCAGGATGGGTCTTGTTCGAATTAAGTGGTGAACCAACCTCCGAAAACTGTACCTATCTGGACAAAGGATCCTACGATGAAGTCGTTTCATACAATCGAGAGGCAATTCCTGCGGTTGCAAATGTTTCAACCGTTGAAGCGCGGCTCAGCGATAAGAATCGCTATCCTGCTTTGACTGGTGNNGATGGTATNTACGATNNCAATGGNAANCTCTACTCACAATCNCGTCTTGGTATTCTTGTTGCNGTTCCTGGTAACGGTGCTAACGATCTTCTTGGCCAACTTACCGATACCTCCGTTGGTGCTACCACGCTCGATATTTCTCGAACATGGACAGAAGGGGTGTGGGAACATACCTTCGCTGTAGCAGTAGATGCAAGCGATGGACGCGTTGTTGGTTGGACGAAACTCTCTGCTGTGGAGGGTTAGTATGACCGATGAAGAGATTCCACGTGGCCTTGATCATTTGATGGAACAGAACGCAACTGACCTTCCGTTCCTTGCTTCGTATGGAGCTGAGATGGATGGGGCAGCCATCGATGTTGAAGCGCTCTTCTCTGGAGTCGAAGCGTTCCTTTCTTCGAGACGCGTCGAATTCGAAATCAATGAGGATAGCATAACTTACTATGCAACACGCATAAACAAACATGAAGAAGGTTTACTCATCAAGATTGAACACGAACATCTTCCGCTTGTTCATAGTGATCTTGATAGGGTTGGATTCGTTGAAGGGCGCCTCAATGATGACCGATCAAGCCTCTCGGTCATTCTGCAAATGTGGGGGAGTGAACATCGTCGCTTCCTTGAGCGACTCGTTGAGTTTACAACCGCTTAATCACGTCGTGCTAGAGCGATTGCAAGACCAACTGCTGTAAGGGCAGGAACGAGTGTAAATCCAGGCAAGAAGCCTTCATCTGCTTTGATTTCAGCACAACTGTCTCCATCAGCATCAACACCGTAGTAGACGCCGTCATCTTGGTAGCAACTTGACCAAATCGTATACCATGCGCCTTGAGGGAAGTATTCAGTTGTGTCATCTTCGTACATTGCTTTGACTCGCCAGTTGACGTATGAATGGTCTTCTGGAGGTGTAAGTGATGTGGTATGTGTCAAGTCTTCAACAGTGACTTGTTGGACGACAGGTGGATCGCATACCCCAGAGTTGAGACAGATTTGTGTGGTGATCTCAAAGGTTGTGTTGTTGTCCTTGACAGCTTGGTCCATGACCACAGTCAATGACCACGTATCTCCAGAGACTGAAGGTGACGTTGCCGTATAGGATGAGAAAGGCGTCTCATCTGTATTCGGACCAGTATCCTCGCCAGCATCCTTGGCAAGTGCACTAGAGGTGCTACAGACTGCTAAGAGGGCGACAATCATGAGTGTCCAAACGGTTCGCATGGTATAACGCTACACACCGCTTGTCTTTTTCACTTTCCTTCTCAAGGTTCCATATCCCAAAGCTCATCGCCAACCCAGTGAAGGGTCTTGATTCCCTTTCCCTTGGCTGATTCGACCATCTCTTGGCCAGACATGGTAGCCCATCCTAATGCTAGTGGACGTCCATGTTCCTTGTCTCGAATCCAGACCAAATCGCCAACTTCGATGGATTCATCAGCGGCATGAACACCTGCGACCATGCAATCTGCTCCATTCATCAGAAATGGAATTGCACCATGATCAACAGCAACCCAACGCTTTGCATCAGGATGTTCAAGGAATCCACGAAGCGTAAGAAACGCCCACCGCTGACCCTCATCATCGCTGATTTCAATGGTCTTAGCAATCTTATCGACAAAGACGAGTTGCCATGAGCCATAGGTAGCCATTTCAAGAAAACCACCGTCAACATTGAGGTCAATATCCAATGCTTCTTCTAAGTCTTTGAGCAATGGAGCGATGTTCTTTCGTCGAACAGGTCGTCGCTTTTTGATTTGTAATTCTTTGCCCATGGACCCTCCAATAGTTTGACCCGTTTCACCCTTCGCCTTCAAGAACCGCCAACTTGTGGCATTTTCATGGCCGTCTGGTGCACCATCCGAACCTTTGAAGCACACGCAAAAGAATTAGGAAACGAAGCTCCAATTGAACCTATTTTCTTCGTTAAACCAGACGGATGCCGAACCGAATCCAGTGAACTGCATGTCTCGACTCATCCAGGAGAAGTACATATCGAGACTGAATGTGTTGCTCGACTGAATCAACATGGAGATATTGAAGCGATTGCTGTTGGGCTCGATCTCACGGATAGAGCAGCACAGTCCAATCTTAGTTCCGAGGGATTGCCATGGGCGAAAGGCAAGACCTTTCGACAAGCAGCCGTTCTTGGTTCGTTCTATCCATGGCGATTAGGTGCAGAAGCACTTAGTGACTCGCAAACGGCTCCAAAGATTGAACTCGATGTCAATGGGGAGCGATGGCAAGAAGCATCCTTGAGTGAAATGAGCATCACACCTGCGCAACAGATTCAATCCTTGATTCAATGGGCTCCTGTTTCAACAGGAGATTTGTTGTTCACAGGAACGCCTCAAGGGGTTGCTCAATTGCAGCCTGGTGACGTGATTGAAGCACGTCTTATAGCCGCTGATGGAGAACTGCTTTCCTCCTACTCTGGCCGTTGTCGCTAAGGGTTGCCTTGATATACGCCAGTCAAGTCGGTGGCCTGCAAGGAGTGAGTATCATGGCACAGTGGCACGGAATTTCCAAGAAAAAACCAAGCGGTGGACGACGTGTTCGAGCACGAGGAAAGCGCTCGACTGAAATCTCTACTGAGAAGCAATTCGCTCTTGTTGGCGAAGCACGACGTAAGGTCTACCGCAAAGCCGGTGGCAACACAATGGTTCGTGTCATGGC
>NHFS02000021.1 GCA_002171315.2 Euryarchaeota archaeon TMED117
CAGGTCTGGATGAGATTCGTTTCCATCTGCTTGACGGAACCACGACGAAGTACAGGGCTACCATCGAAGCCTGTGCCGAACACGGCATTGAAGTGGGGGTTGAATTGCCTTGTGAGCCCGACAAAGAGGAGCAACTCTTCGCGCTTCTCGATGACCTCGCCACCGTCCCTGTTTCTTTTCTCAACCTCAACGAACTGGAGATCACGGTGGGCAACCAAGAGAACATGGATGTGCGCGGTTTCAACCTGAGTGGCGGCATCACGGCCGCTGCAGAGGGTTCGGCTGATCTCGCACTTCGATTGAAGGAAGCCGCTGCAGACAAACCCTACCACCTGAAATTTTGCACGGCCAAATACAAGGATGCTGGACAGCTTCGCAACCGGTTCAAGCGACGTGGCCAAGCCACGCTCCGGCCTTATGAGGTTCTCAGCGATGACGACACGGTCCTGTTTGGAGCGATTCCAACCGAACCTGAGGATGCTCGTGATGACGTAGAAGAATTACGGGAAACACTTGCCATTGATTCTGCATGGCTTCGTTATGATGCTCAAACGCAACGCATTGAGATGCCAGTGAGTGTTGCAGAAGATCTTGCTGAAATTCTCTCAGTTCCGGTTCTTATGGTTGAAGTTCATCCAACGCACGAACGACTCGAGGTTTCGGTTGTTCATCTGAATGAACATCGTTGATTGAAAAGGATTATATCCTACGGAATGGATAGATAATCATGAAGAAAATTGCTCTTTTGCTTGCCTGCACAATGATGCTTGCTGGATGTACGGAATTATTAGACGACTCCACCGAATCGACAACATACACGAATCAAGATTTAGATGGTGTGTATCATGGGATAATGCTCAGTTTGCGTGTCGAAATGAATGCTGATGACTCGTTTACAGTGTATTTGTTAGAAATGTGGGATTGCTTCGATTCGGCAGCTGAAGCGAATGAAGAACTTCTTGAATCAGAAGATGAAAGTGGGGTGGTCATTGATACATGTGTGTATGAAGAGATACCTCTCGATGATGATGATGACATTCAAATAACGAGCGTGCTATCGTCACAATCTGGAGTTCCATATCTCTCTCTCGAGTTAACTTCTGTAAATTCTGTTTTCACCTGCGATGCTGGAGATGAAATACCTGGTGATTGGGTTAATGACGGTGATGAAGACTGTGCAGAGGGTGAAGATGAAGCCGAAGGTGCTGAAGACGATATCGTTGTCGTAGAGGGTGAAGAAGATTTGCTCTCGATATATGTCGCGGCTGATGGCAATGGTGCCATGATCTATCCCGAGGATCAGGATTTTTCAGAAAATGGCTTTCCTTGTCTTACAATGAATACGACGCCACAGTATTCCTTGATGATGGAAGCTACTGAAATGATAATGCTATTCGAGGAAGATGGGGGTGAAATAGTTTTGGAAGATTCTTCAACTTACCCTTCGAATGTTATCGATTTGTTTGCACCATTTGATGAAAGTTTTTCAAACAGCATTATCCCTTCCCTCGTTCCAGAATGTGATGGTGTGACCTTTTCACAATCAAGTCTGCTCTTCTATGTCTGGGCAACTAGCCTTGCTGAAGGGAATACCGATGGAGGTTTTTCACTCTATGGTTTCGACGTATCCAATAGCGGATCAAGCCCTTCAAGTGCCTCGAATGAAAACTTAGTCTATGTTCAGATGAATCAAGGAGATGATTTGAATTGGGCGCAAGTAAACTTACAATTGTCAGTAAATGAAGGTGCTTACATGCAATGCACAACTCCACAAGAAACCATTGGAAATAATTGCCACCTTACGGATAACGGAGATAACGTGTGGGCCCTTGGTGAATCAATTACTGTAAGCGAAGGTTCTGACGATCTATGTGATGGCTCTTCCTCATGCGATGTTCGGATAAAAATAATTGATTCAATGAATGGAAATATCATCTATGAATCAAATTCTGTCCTTGTCAGTAACTGATGAATGAATCCATTAGATTCATTTGTATCCAGTATTTGGTAAAACTATGGGCCTACTCCAACAAGCCGATTGGGACGTTTTCAAGCGTGCTGAGACATGGAAGGCTTTCGGCATAGCCGTGATTATGTTTGGAACGATTGCCTTTGCAGGTCTGACGTTGTTTGATAGCATTGATGAAATCTTTGAGTCAGATGCTGAGCCTGCTCCAATTCCAGATATTCTGATGGATTCACTCAATAGAACTGGGATTGAATCTGAGATTGCTGACGAGAATGGGCAAATTAGCACAACATCTCTCCGAGGTGATGTGATTATCCTTGATATGATGGCTCACGATTGCTCAAATTGTCATTTTGTCCAAGAACACATTGAAGAAAAAATGGATGCCTGGGAGGCATTGGCCGATGAGAATGGTGTCAATTTGCACATCCTTGGTTACGGCTCATGGTATGGGGAATCTGTGAGTTACCTCAATGAATCAAGTGGTGAATACACGGTTCCATTGTATCCTACTGGTTTTGGTTCTGTGGATGCTGCAACTCTGGCTGATGGCAGCTCCGCAGATCCGGTTCGATTATTCACAACTGCAGGTACCGGACAAATCCCAGTCGTTATGGTCATTGATGTTGAAGGTTATATCATTGAGAAACAGACAACAGGTACTCCTGTAGAAGGATGGGGTGAATTCGATTCATCAGTTGAATCCGCATTGACTGGAAATGTTTCGATTACAATGTCGGATCGAATCGCTTGGGAAGAGCCATCAACGTCCTTTGTAGCAGTATTTGTCCTTGGAATGATTCTGTCCATTCTTGTCTACTTTTCACCATGTGCATTCCCTGTTTTACCAGGTTTCATTTCGTATTATCTCAGTCTCGGTGCCCGAGAAGATGAACTGATTGAAGAGGGGAAACTGAAAACTAAAATGCCATCTTCATGGGTTATTGGTACACTTGCAGGATTGGGAATGTGGACCTTCTTTATCCTCATTGGAATCCTTGCATTCGCAATGGGTGAAGCATTTGCCAAGTCTGGATTGATTCATTATATTGCCGTTGGTATTGCTTTACTCCTCGTCATCCTTGGTACAATTATGCTCCTTGGCATCACTTCCCATTTACTTGGATTTGTCCAAAAACTGGTTGATCGATGGTCAACAACTGAAATGGATGAGACCTTTACTCCACGTAGAAACATGTATCTCTACGGTATTGGTTACGCTGCTGCTTCCATTGATTGTACTGCCGCTGCAGTTCTTCCATTCGTGATTTTCCTAGGAACTCTTGGAACATCCGCAGTTATATCTGGTCTCAGTGGATTGATGGTCGGTTTGTTGATTTTGATGATTCTCGTCACAGTACTCGTTGGTCTTGGCCGTCAAGTCATGATTAATTTCCTACGGAGAATGACTGGAATGATCAAACTTGTTGGCTCTTGGATGATGATCATGGCAGGTATTGGCTTGACAATCTATCTGACTCAACCAGAAGTCGTTTCATCTGTCTTTGCTTGAATTCATTCCCTCTCGAGTAGATGAAGTTCATCCCATTCGATGATTCGATCACCAATAATTGCAGCCTCTTCATGGTCGTGTGTTACATGTATTGCTGCGATTCCTTTCGATTTCAATGTCGTTCGTATCTCGGATGCTAATTGACGTCGTACTTCCAAATCTAGAGATGATAACGGTTCATCTAGAAGTAAGAGTTCAGGGTTTGTGAGCAACGCTCTTGCAAGAACAACACGTTGAGATTCTCCACCAGAAAGTGTTTCTATTGATTGATTTTTCATCGTATAGATTCCCATGTCCTTCATNATTTCATNGACTTTTTCCATATCTCGNTNTTTCTTCTTTCTNTATGCGAAGAGTATGTTTCCGAGNACATCTTTGTGNGGNAATAAAACNGGTCNTTGGAANAGCATGCCAATATTTCTNTCCTCAGGTTTGATTTGATTCANGTTTCTNNCATTGAGGNGAATTGTTCCTTCATCNGGTTTTACAAAACCTGCAATTGCTCGTAGCAGTGTTGTCTTTCCACATCCACTCGGGCCTAATATCACAAGAATCTCTCCTTCAGCCAATGTAAGATTGCATCGTTGAACAATGATATTTTCATCATATGACAGTGTTAGTGATTGAATTTTGATTGTCATTAGAATCCTCCTCCTTGATGTTCTCTAAAACGTTCTGTGATGACGAAGAGAACAAACGTTACCATCATCAAAAGGGAAGCAGTAGCCATGGCTACTGGTTCAACAAGTTCGAAGTATTTTGGTCGAGCCATCAACTGATCAACCAGTATTGGTAAGGTATCCCAGGAACCTGAACGCAAAAGAATCCAAGATGCTCCGAATTCACCTAATGAAAAGGCGATGGAAAGAGTTGCAGCAACCACAAGTGAACTTTTCATCAAAGGAATTCGCACTNTNATGAATCTCTGNTATTGNGAATAACCAAGCATAGCAGCAGTTTCATCGTAACTGGAATCCAAACTCCTCAGAGCCGGTAAAAGGATTCGAATTACAAATGGNGTNGTAAGCATTGCATGTGGGATGATAGGGAGTCCGTACCATTGGAAGAGCTCTGGCCAAACCTTGAGGACACCGAGTAACACACCCAATCCTACCATGACTCCTGAAAGTGCCAATGGGAGCATGGAGAGTACATCAATAGCCATTGCNGTTCTCTTTNTCCCTCTTGATTCGAATGCATGGATNGATGAAGCAACGGCATAACCGAGAAGGATTGATACAANCATACAAGCAATTGCATAAACAATTGAATTTGCTAAAGCATCTGCTGCTGAGACGTATGTTAAATCACCAGTGAGGGCAATGTCCCACGCTTCAGTNCTCCATCGATATGATTCATTGGTTCGATCTCTGATTCGAACAGAGGAGAGCAGCATAGAACCCAATGGGGCAAGTGCGAACAAAAGAGCGAAAGAGACTCCAATTCGTGCCAANAGTGATGGTCTTCCTGCTGTCTTTCTTGCAAAAGATTCGGAGACAACATCATTTGATATCGATTGTTTTTGTTGCCAATAACCCGCTAAACCAAGAGCAAAAAGCAGGATTATTCCTTGTAATGTTGCTCCACCAAGAACCAGTAGACTCGCTTCTGTTCTGTAATTGTAGATGCCTGCTGCGCCACCTTCTACAGCCATCAATGCCTCAAGAGTCCACATATCTGGAGCAAGCCATCGAACCAAAGCAAATGATGTGAATGAAAATATGAATGCGAAAAGAAAAGCTGAACCAATAGAGGTTCTCAACATTGGCCACCAAAAATATCTCGCTCGGCTGAATCGAGTTTTTCCGATAGGCAGTAAGCGAATTGACTCCTCAAATCGAGGAGGGATTGTTGCGATTTTTGGTTCAACAAAACGAATGACAAGGGCAATATTAAACCAAGCATGGGCCAGTAATAAGGCAATAATGTGGCCAGAGTTTTCGATTCCAGTTGAATCGGATAGCCAACCGATAAATCCAGTTTCAAATCTGAGATCGATTCCAATGGATTCTATTGCCCCTCCTGTTTTGAAAAGAGCAAGAAATCCCATTGCTGCAACGATGGTTGGAGTGACAAAAGGGAGGGTTAATGCTGCTCTAATGAAATTCAGGTGCTTCCATTGATGTCTGCCTAGCCACCATGCGATGGGCAATCCGATTGCAATGGTCAGTGTTGCAGAAAGTAGTGCTTGGATGAATGAGAAATAGAGTGCTTCACTTCCTAATGGATGGTCTGGCAATGAATACATTGCAGTAAACGGGTCTTTCCCAGTTACATCGATCAATCGTTCAACTGCAAGATATATCGGGATGAGGATTAATCCCAAGTATACGAAAATGGGTACATTTCGAATACTGCGCAATGTCATGACTTCAACTCAGATTGAGTTTGTAGAATCTCGCCATTCCTTGAGCCAATTCTCCATTTCTTGACCGATGCGATCCATTTCAATGGTTGACGGCTGAGTAGGAACAGGGCTATGATACCTGTATCCGTTTGTCTCAGGGAGGTCTTTGCCCTCCAAAACTGAATACATCAAATTGTTTTCAGGCATGTTTGTATTCACCTCATCAGTGAGTAAAAATTCGATGAAGGCGTTAACTGCATTCTTGGAACCTCCTCCATTGACAGATGCGGCATATTCAACTTGGGAAAATGAAGCGAAGTCAATATCGACAGCAGCAGAAATTGTTGAATTTTCACCATAAAATGCTTCGACACCAGGGGAGTGGCAATATGATACTGTAAGCCATGCATCACCTATGTGCCCCTCATTCCATATTCCATAGCCTCCAGTGTAGTGTGTTTCGTATGCTTCAGTCCATCCGCTTGTGAAAATTGCATCATTTTCTGCCATTTCAGTCCACCAATCAAATGCAGTCATATTGCTTTGTTGTTGCTCAAAATAGTCAATGGTTGCAACCATGAACGCTCTTCCTGGGGATGATGTAACTGGGCTAGGAAATGCAGTTCTTCCTTTCCATTCAGGCGATGTTAGTTCTTCGAGTGTAGACGGGAAGGAGATATTATTTTCACTCAATGCCTGCGTATCTGTATTTAGACAAATATAGCCCTGATCAAAGGGAACTGCTTTGTTGCCACTGTAAGGGGCTGTCGCCTTAGAGTCGAGGTTTGGAATCTCTGCATTATGTTCATCTAGTAAATCAAATTGTAACGCAGTCTGAAGATATGTATTGTCGAGTCCGAGCGCTAGATCAGCCTGTGGGTTGTCTTGTGTGAGTAAAAGGTGTTCGAGAATACCTCCGGCATCATCTGTTCGAATCATCTCAACTTGAACGCCAGTCTGATTTGTAAATTCATTTAGAACATCATCTGTAATTGCAATAATATCGTATGTGACGATTGTAAGGACACAATCATCGCCCGAATCCAGTCCATCATTGCATACAAGTTCTTCATTTGAAGTGCCAAGACATCCACTAAGTGGGAGGATTAGCATCAATAATGCTACAACAAGGTGTAATTTCAGTTAGAACCCTCCAAGGCATGGATGAGGTTGTGACATCGGTCAACGACTTCGAGTGGGTTGGTTGCAAGGACATAGAGCGAAGGTTCCCAGCCAAAATCACCGATGTCTAGAATCGCATCGATGCTGCCTTTCATTTGTTCAATACCATCTCTATCACCGTCTGCAAGGGTCCATCCAAGTTGCTCACAAGCATCTCGAACAGCATCAATATCAGTTCCATCGTGGTCGCCGGGAGGCCGGATGTTGATGATTGAGTTTTTACTTGTGTCCATTTTACGTACTTCAAGTAAGATTCCAGCAAGGGTCTTTGATGAACCAAATTCAGGTCGGCTATGGGTTCGTAATACATCGCCAACTGCTGTGACCTTGCCTGGAATTGAAGCAACCTCTTCCGTTGTTGTTGCATTCTCCATGCAGGATGCAATATTCAGTCCAACTTGTGGGAGAACCGGTAAAATCAACTTCGAATCAAGTCGACTTATTGCCCATTCTAGTCTTCGAATCAGAGCTTGCTCCTTTTGGTCTGCTTCCAAGTCCATCCCTGTGAATGTTTTGTCATATCGAAGAGCTTGATTATTTCCAAATTGGAATTCGATAACAAATCGCTGACGGAGTAGGGTTTCCTCTGGTCCAATCGCAATCAAGCCTGATGCAATTTCCTTTGCCCATCCATCGACAGTGAGCGAATCAGCAGAACCTGGAAGATCTAGAATCGGTTTTTGATATTGACGAGAGACTGTGCTTTGAGTTGTGCCTAACATGTTTGCAATATCCATTTGAGACCAGCCTTGTGATCGTAATTCTCGCGATAGTTGCATGTGTAATCGTGTAAGCCATTTGTCTCCGTTCTCTCCTAGCATGGTGTTACGAAAAGACCCGGGTTATTCAATGTATTTATTCCCTCATGCGTTATGCATAAATTATTTGACTTCATGATTCAACAGGGACGTTCAAAGACCTCATAGGACAGCCTTAGATTCATGGGGGCAGAGGAATTTCTAGATGAAGTCTTATTTCGTGTCAAAGATTTCTTGAATCGTTCTCAGAAAGAAGATATTATCCGAAGTAGTTTGTCTCGTGATTCACTTGGGAAAACAGTAGATCTGAAACTCCCGATAGAAGGTCATGGAATTGACGCTGCTCTCGATGATATTGATTCAGTACTTCGTCATTCAGTTCACACAACGGCCCCTGGGTTCATGAATCCGTTATGGGGTGGGATGTCCATTGCTTCGATTGCTGGAGAATTGGTTACTGCTGCGACAAATACGGCAATGTATACTTACGAAATCGCTCCAGTAGCTACGTTAATCGAATCCACCATCATATCACGAATGGGTGAACTGGCAGGATTTTCAACATCCAAAGGGACTTTGACAACAGGTGGCTCGAATGGGAATATGCTTGGTTTGCTTTGTGCAAGGCAATCAATGGATCAAAAATCATCATCTCTTGGATTTGATGGACGTAATTCTGTTGTTTTCGTCTCTGAAGAGGCACATTATTCGTATAGCATAGCGGCCAATGTAATTGGCATAGGATTCATGAATTTAATCAAAGTACGATGTGACGATGATGGAAGAATGCGACCAGACTCTCTAGAAGAAGAGATACAAAGAGCACTAAATTCTGGACAACGTCCATTCGCAGTACTTGCAACGAGTGGCACAACCGTTCGAGGATCGTTTGACCCTCTTCGTCCACTCGCTGAAATCTCTCATCGACACAATCTTTGGATGCATGTTGATGCTGCATGGGGCGGTGCTTGTCTGTTTTCAAACCAATATCGTTCTTTGATGGATGGAATTGAACTCGCTGACAGTTTTTGTTGGGATGCACATAAAATGATGGGCATACCACTAATTTGCTCCGCATTTATTGTCAAAGATGGAGACATTCTACGTCAGGTATGTTCGACTGGCACTGAAGCCCATTACCTCTATCATGGCGAAGCAGAGGATGTCGATCTTGGGCGTTACTCCCTGCAATGTGGTCGGAGAAATGATGCTCTAAAGTTATGGCTTGCATGGCGTGAGATTGGAGATGCTGGTTGGGCAACAATGGTCGATCGATTTATGGAGCTTGCAACCTATCTTGAACTCAAAGTAGAATCAACACCTGAGTTGGAAATGGCTTCATCACGAATGTGGACAAATGTTTGTTTCCGTTATGTTGGGAATACTGATCCAGAAAAACTCAATTCTCTGAATGTTGAATTACGTCACAGACTATTGCAAGATGGTCGATTTATGGTTAGTAAGAGCACTATTGATGAACAAATTATTCTTCGTTCAGTTATTTCCAATAATCAGATTACTGAACAGAGTCTCGATTCCTATATTGAAAAAATCGTGGAATTAGGGCGGGATATTGAGAGAGGCCTCCCCGCTGAGTAGTCAATGAAACGAAACTTTGAGAACTAAAATGGAGTAGTGTGAATATGAACAATGATGAACCAGTAAGGACAGCCCTTTTTGAGGAACATAAAACGATGGGAGGGAACCTTGTAGATTTCCATGGGTTTGAATTGCCAATATGGTATTCAAACATCAAGTCAGAACATATCGCAACACGTGAAGGTGCAGGAATCTTCGATGTATCTCACATGGGGACATTTCGTTTCTCTGGTGAACGTGTTATGGAGTGGTTACAATCATGCGCAACACAGAACGTGACTGCCGTTTCACCAGGCAGATGTGCTTACACTCATTTTCTCGATCATGATGGATTCATCATTGATGACATGATTTTTGCAGTTGTTTCGGAGACTGAGATCCTTGGAGTTCCAAACGCATCAATGATCGACGTCATGTGGAATTGGTTCCAACAACTTAATCCAGAACAGATGGGCGTCACTTTAGAGAATCTCTCGCCATCGATGTCGATCATCGCTCTTCAAGGTCCAACAAGCAAAGAGATGTTGAACGCGGCATTTGGGGAAGGTCAACATGTTGGCCGTTTCAAATGGAGTGCATTATCTGAAAACAACCTTGGTGTAACTGGCTGGATTCAAGGAACAGGTTACACTGGTGAAGCAGGATATGAGATATTTGTCCCAAACGAAGATGTTGTGGCTGTATGGAGGGCTCTTGCTGAAGCTGGAGCGACACCCATTGGATTAGGTGCTAGAGATACATTACGACTGGAAAAGGGATATCTTCTCTCTGGAGTTGACTTCCTATGGCCTAGCCTGGATGATGGATCACACACATTTCTGGCAAGAGATTCGTGGGAAACGAATGTGCCATTTGGATTAAACCTTGGTCATGAGTTCATTGGTAAATCTCGTGTCATTTCTCATTCTGATTCAGATGCACGCTGGTGGGGAATCAAGTATCTCGAACGAGGTCCATTGCCGCGACCAGGTAAAGTTGTCACGAGCTTGGATGGTTCTACAATCGGGGAACTTACCTCAGGAGCACCCTCGCCTTCACTGGGTAATACAGGCATTGGGATTGGCTACATTTCTGGTGTGAAAGAAGGTGATGAAGTCTTGATTGCAGCAAGTCCAAGGTCTTCTGTAAGGGCCGTAATTGTACGACCACCATTCGTCTGAAACAGTTTCCAAATCCTGATGGCTCAATGACGAATATTATGAGCGCTACGCGATTGGTTCAGCACACCTGCGGAGGTGCTTTTCAATGGTTGACCAACTCCCGAATCTAGGACGAGAAAAAGAAATGCTTCAAGAAATGGGTTTCGACTCGATTGATGCGTTGTTTGCGGATGTTCCTGCTGGGGTTCGTATGAACGAGGATCTCCCCCTCCCTGATGCTCAAAGTGAAGAAGAACTACTTGCTGATGCAAAGCGTCTTCTCGGGTCCAATGTTGCTCTTGGTGACAAGGTATCTTTCCTTGGTGCAGGTTTGTATCGTAACTTCGTTCCATCCAGCGTTTTTCAGTTGATTACTCGTGGTGAATTTCTCACATCCTACACGCCATACCAGCCTGAAGTCTCTCAAGGAATGCTGCAGGCAATGTGGGAGTTTCAGTCGCTTATTTCTGAATTAATTGCTATGCCTGTTACAAATCTCTCTCTCTACGATGGGTCTACCGCAGCCGCTGAAGCGATTACGTGTGCTGTACGTGTACACAATCGAAAGGCCGAGCAGAAGAATACAGTATACATCTCCGAACTTACACCACCTGATCGATGTTCAGTCATCCACAATTACTGTCAAGGCGCTGGAATTGAGATTAAGAAACTGAGGCATGATGAAAACGGTCTCATCAATCTCGATGATGTAGCTAATGCTGCAGGATCATGTGCTGTATATGTCGAACAACCAAATCCACTTGGTATCATCGATGGTGGCTATCCGAAGTTGAAAGAAATTATTGGAGAACATACAGCACTCATTGTTGCCATACAACCAGTTTCCCTAGGACTTGTTGAAGCGCCAGGAAACTATGGTGCGGATATTGTTGTAGGCGAAGGACAACCTCTCGGAAGTCCAATCACTGCAGGAGGGCCAATTTACGGAATCTTTGGATGCACCAAGCCATACCTACGTCTAATGCCAGGTCGAATTGTTGGAAGAAGCATCGATGTCGATGGGAAAGAAGCATATTGTCTGACTCTCTCAACTCGTGAGCAACATATCAGACGACACCGTGCAACCTCAAACATCTGTACAAACGAGACACTTATCGCTTTAATGGGAGCGATGCATATGTCTCTTCTTGGGCCGGAAGGTCTTGAAGAGTTAGCAATACGAAACATGGCTGCATGCACGTATGCGAAACAGAAAATTGCATCTATCCCAGGGTTATCCATTGTTCACGAGCACCAGTCACACTTCAATGAATTTGCAATCGAAGTTCCAGATTCTGGTAAAAATTGCTTGAAGTATCTCGAGGAAAAGGGAATAATTGGTGGATTTGATCTTTCATGGTGGTATCCCAACCAATCAAATCGTTTGTTACTCACGTTTACCGACCAGACCTCTGGTGATGATATCGAACGACTTTCGTTAAGTCTTGAATCATGGGTAAAGGAGGTGGCTGCATGAGTCATCTTTTCGATCATCACGGTGCTCCAGGCAAGGGGTACGCTCAACCCAAACCACTTCTCGATGCTTCCAAACTATCTCTTCCAGATAATCTCGTTCGCAAAAGTCTTCCACGATGGCCAAGACTCTCTGAACCAGAAATGGTCCGTCATTACACTTGGCTTTCAAAGAGAAACTTTGGAATTGATACTGGATTTTACCCTCTTGGCTCTTGTACAATGAAGCATAATCCTCGTGTGAACGAAGTTATTGCTCAACTTCCAGGTATAGCCGATATCCATCCTCATCAGCCTGAGCATCAAATTCAAGGCTTACTTTCAATTTATTTTGAAATGCAAGAGATGCTTTCCATCTGTGCAGGGATGGATGCAGTCACATTGCAACCAGTTGCAGGAGCACAAGGTGAATTTACTGCAGTTCGATGTTTCCAAGAATATTTCAGACATCGTGGTGAACATCAAAGAACCAAGGTCATTGTCCCTGATTCAGCACACGGAACAAACCCTGCGAGCGCTGCTATGGCTGGATTCGAGATCATTGAGATTCCGAGTAAGGTCGATGGCCGCATCGATCTTGATGCACTACGAGCAGTCGTTGGTGAAGACACAGCAGCAATGATGATTACGAATCCCAATACACTCGGTTTGTTTGAACATGATATTGCAGAAGCATCTGAAGTCGTCCACGGAGTTGGCGGGCTGATGTACTATGATGGAGCAAACTTCAATGCCATTCTTGGAAGAACAAGTCCTGGCCTGATGGGCTTTGATGCAGTTCATTACAATCTTCACAAAACCTTCAGCCAGCCACATGGAGGAGGAGGTCCAGGTTCTGGACCGATTGGTGTGAAGCAACATCTTGCACCATTCCTACCAACACCTATTGTCTCTCGCAGAGAACCAACTGAGTCTGAACAGGAACAAGCGGTTGATGATTTCTGGTACACATGGCATGAGCCGGAACATACGATTGGTAAGGTTCAGCAGTGGCATGGTAATGCAGGTGCAGTCATTCGTTGCTGGGCATATTATCGACGATACGGTAAGGAACTTCGAACAATGTCCGAACATGCTGTCTTGAATGCGAATTATCTACGTCATGCAATTCATAGAGAAGCAAAGGCTGCTGGTGTCGATCATATGTTTGTTGATGGAGCTGAAACAGTCGTGGCAAAACACGAATTCACACTCTCTCTTGCACCAGCAAAAGAGTCGTTGGGAATTTCAGCGATGGATGTGGCCAAAGGGTTGCTCGATATGGGCTATATGGCTCCAACAGTCTATTTCCCACTGGTCGTCCCAGAATGCATGATGATTGAACCAACTGAAACGGAATCGAAAGATACACTGGATACATTTGCAGAAGATTTTGCTAAAGTCCTTCAAGTCGATGCAGAAACGTTGCATAATGCTCCAATAACGACACCTGTTCGTCGTGTTGATGAAGTCTATGCTGCTCGTAATCTCTGTCTTCATCATCCATTTGATGAATGATGATTAAAATCCACAGGTTCTTGAGTAAATTGCAACATCTCCCAAGTGAGTTGGGAAGAATGGACAAGTAAAGCGAATCCGATCAATACAACTTGTAGAAGAGTCCAAAACAATGAGATTGATGCAATTGAGATAACAATTGCTGTTGCGAGGATCATCAAACCGACGGGACTTATTTTTGGTCTGAAACGAACGCAAATCTTTGCGTCCATTTTGATAATGCTCAAAGAAATCATCTGCAACCAACCCTTTCTGAGGATGATTGTGTTTCCTTTGTCTTGAATACGAAGGTAAGGATGTTTATTCAATTGGTCGAAAAATTCGTCCCTTGTGCATGAATAAACTTGTTCCATTCTATACGATGTCTCATGATACAACTTAATCTCATTGCCTATATACAACAATCAAATGAAGTGGGAGTTCTTGGCAATGGCATGGTTGGATTGTTTGTTGATGGTTGGTTCCCTTCTGAGGAACGCCCCGTCATGATGATTCCGCTCTTTACAATGGCATGGTCTCTGTTCACTCTTGTGTGCCCCATATTGCTGTTAATCTCTGGGAAATACACACATCTTGTGCCTTGGTTCTTGTTAGCCTCAATCCTCTTGCTTGGTTTTGCTCTTTTCTCTACGATGTCGCATAGAAGAGTTTTGATCCTCCACCGTGGTGTTCATTTGATCGGCCTTCTAATAATTACAGGTCTTATTCTAACGTTTATTGATTCAGTATCCTCATGGATTCCGCTGGGAATTGCTTGGATTCAATTTAGTCTTACGTATCACATCGCTAATCGGACTTCTGCGGGTTTTGGTGTTCAGTTTCGGCATGAATGGAATCCAAAAGCCATCCTTGAAATTTCACCAGTTCAAAGGAATCAATGGCACATCCTGAACACTAGAGCTTCAAATGGGCTGATGGCCATTTTGAGAAAGAAAGACACAATTGGGGCAATGTATTGCACATTTGAAGAAGATGGATGTTGGTTACATCTCGATGTTTTCTGCAAAGACTTTTTCGATCTAAATGGCATTCTAATCGAAGAAGAGTGATGGTTTTTCTGTGGATGGCCGAGGGTCATCTAAAAGAACTATACGCGCCGGGGGAGACACATGGATGTAACCATTTTACTCGGTTCCAAATCGGACATGCCTATTGCTGAAAAGTGTACAAAAATTCTCGACCATTTTGGCGTTGATTATCAACTACGTGTGGCTTCTGCTCACCGCTCACCTAAATTTGTTGAAGAAATTATTCACAAAGCAGAAGAAGATGGATGTAAAGTCTTCATCGCAATGGCAGGTCTTGCTGCTGCATTACCGGGTGCAGTTGCTGCTTTAACAACAAAACCAGTCATTGGAGTTCCTTGCGGTGGAAGAGTTCCTTTCGATTCGCTCCTCTCAATTGTCCAACTTCCTCCTGGTGTTCCAGCTGCTACAGTCGGTGTAGATCGTGGAGACAACGCTGGTCATCTTGCAGTACAAATGCTCGCTCTTATCAATGATGATATGGCTCAAAAACTAGTCCAAGATAAATTAGATCAAATTGAACGAGTTCTAAAGATGGATCGAGAAGTTAACGGCAGGGATTGAGATGTTTGATGCGCCTGAATTCATCGAGGAATCGATTGAACAAATGAAGGCTACAATTGATGACATTGCAATCATTGCCTGTTCGGGCGGTGTCGATTCAACCGTTGCTGCTGTAATTGCAAACAAAGCGGTGGGGAATCTCCTCCATTGTGTCTACGTCGATACTGGTTTTATGCGAAAGAATGAGACAGAAGAGATTGAAGAAATGCTCTCTCAACAAGGAATCAACTTGGTCACCGTAAAGGCTGCAGACAGATATTTTGAGGCTCTAAAAGGCGTTACTGATCCTGAGGACAAGCGTAAGGTGATTGGAGAACTTTTCATTCGAATCTTTGAAGATGAACAAAAGAAATGTGGTGCTAAGTATCTTGTTCAAGGAACGATTGCTCCAGATTGGATTGAATCCGGTGGTGGTGTACGAGACACGATCAAATCACATCACAATGTTGGAGGATTGCCAGAAGACATGACTCTTGAAGTCGTAGAACCTCTACGGGACCTCTACAAGGATGAAGTTCGAGAACTCGCAAGAGAACTGGATATTATTGTTGCTGAACGCCAGCCCTTCCCAGGACCCGGACTTGCTGTGCGAACCCTTGGAGAATTGACTCCCGAGCGTGTAGCTGTTGTAAGAGAAGCATGCGCTATTGTTGAGGAAGAATTTGAATCAGCTGCCGAAGCTGGAGAAATGGAACTTCCGTGGCAATACTTCGCCGCTCTTCTTCCGGTCAGATCTGTTGGTGTTCATGGCGATGTACGTGCTTATGGTGAGACCGTTGTCGTTCGTGCTGTGAAAAGCATGGACGGAATGTCTGCTCGATATTCTGAAATCCCTCATGCAATCTTGCAAAAGATCAGTACACGTATTACCAATGCAGTGAAAGGCGCAGTAAATCGTGTGGTATACGATATTACGCACAAACCACCCGGTACAATCGAGTGGGAATAATGGCGCCGATTGTGGGGCTCGAACCCACGACCTTGGGATTAACAGTCCCACGCTCCACCAGCTAAGCTAAATCGGCGAGTTTTGCCAACAACATCTCCTTTATGACGGCTTCCATTGAATCGAGAACTACGAACAATTCTCAATCGTGATGGTTTCGAGGATTCGTGAACCGTCTTTTACTTGATATTCACTGATTTTAATCGAATCCTTTAATCGCTGTAAAAGGTGCATGTCGAAGCCATAATCGGCATCAAGTGTCATTATTGGCTCTCCTTCTTCCACATTATCTGAGACTTTTTTATGCAACTGAATCCCGATTCCATGGTCAATATCTTGACCCTGTTGGGAACGGCCAGCACCTGCTTCGCAGAGAACTTGACCTATGATGAGTGCATCAATATCAGCAATGTTGCCATTTTGTTCAGCCTTGAGCACATACTGTTGCGGGGCTCTTGGTAGAACGCTCCAAGCATCATGGAGGAGTGTATCTGCGATATCAGAATCAACACCTTGTCGAATGATCATATCCCTAAATTCCGTCAAAGCGGAACCGTTGCGAATAACTTCTTCAATATCAAACCCAAGTGCCTTTCCTTGAGCAACAACCAATTCCATCGTATCCTCTGGACCGACTCCTTTCAAACACTGAATTGATTCGTAGATTTCGTGACTATTTCCTAGCCAATTGCCTAAGGGGTGGTCCATTTGAGTCAATTGTGCAGTAACTTGAATGCCGAGTTGTGTACCAACTTGAACCATCGATACAGCTAATTCTCTTGCTTTTTCAGAATGTTGCATAAATGCAGCCCTTCCGTATTTGACATCCAGTACGAGGGAGTGAATGCCTTCGGCGGCTTTCTTAGATAGAATAGAGGCTGTGATCAAACCGATGCATGGTACGGTAGCGGTTACATCTCGAATAGCATAAAGAATGGAATCTGCCGGAGCAATTTCGTCTGTTTGTCTAGAAATAAAGCAAGGATTCTGTTTCATTGCATCAATGCTTAGACCAGTATTGAAACCTGGTATTGATTCTAATTTGTCGATGGTTCCGCCTGTATGAGCAAGTCCTCTTCCTGCAAGCATCGGTACTGTTGCTCCACACGCTCGAAGCGCAGGTGCAAGAATGATACTCATTTTATCCCCCACGCCTCCAGTAGAGTGTTTGTCTACTGCATCTTGCTTAAGAGGAAGCACTTCACCGCTTTCAAGCATTGATGTTGTCAAATGATACGTCTCTTCTGGATTGAGTCCGTTGATTTGACACGCCATCAAGAAAGCTCCAATTTGTTCATTCGGAATCTCTGAAAGATGTTCAATGAACCATGAGAGTTCTTCTTTCGATAGAATATCTCCATCTCTTTTCTTTGCAAGTAAGGTGGGAATATGCATGATTTCAACTCATTTTGATGCTAAGCCGATTTCCACAAGCCTCTGATGAAGATACTCTCCTGCTTTGATGGATTGATAGGCTGCTACGCCCCCGGTTTTAGCCACAAATTCTTCACGTGGAGTCAGATCGATTTCATTGCGTGGATGAACAAACATCGGCATTGAAAAGCGCCTTTGCGTTGGATCTCCTGGGTTGACTACTCTATGAGTTGTCGATTTGAAAAGTCCATTCGTCAGGTTCTGAATCATATCTCCTGAATCGACGATGATTTGCTCATGGTTGCCTTCAACATCAATCCATGTTCCATCGTGATCCATAACCTGTAAACCTGCGGCAGTTGCAGTCATTAGCAATGTAATCAGATTGATGTCTTCATGAGCCGCAGAACGTACGGCTCCTTCAGGAGTT
The DNA here is from genome assembly GCA_002171315.2 of Euryarchaeota archaeon TMED117. Classification (GTDB taxonomy): domain Archaea; phylum Thermoplasmatota; class Poseidoniia; order Poseidoniales; family Poseidoniaceae; genus MGIIa-L2. The sequence continues at coordinate 17,817 of NHFS02000021.1, forward strand.
GATTCATCTAGAGGAGGATAATGGATGATTCTCATGATGGTGTTTCCTTCTCTTGCCATTTCTGGAAGCCATGTTTCATCATGACCAAGATATGTGCTGCATGCACTGAGAAGCATGGTTGATATTTCTTCCATCTTATTGTAGAGTGAATCAACATTCTTTTCAAAATCGGGTAAATGCTTGCTTGGCCAAATGTTTGCGGGATATGTGAGGTCTGTTTCACTGCCTTGGTTGCCTCTTCCTGTTTGCCAAAATTCTTTCAAATCAGGGGCAGGATTATTCTTAGCATGTTCAATTCCAAATGCAGTATAGCCTCGTTGATGTGAAATTTCTGGACGCAAATACGTTCGTTTTGTTTCTTCATTAAGGTCAAAGAAATACTCTGCTTGTTCGTATGTGTCCTCAATATGGTTGAGATCAATTCCGTGATTGATCAGTGCAAAGAATCCAATGTCGGAAAGTGATTCTCCGACCGCTTGGATAAAGGCCATACGACGGTTTTCATCACCTGATAGGAAATCTTGTAAATCTGCTACAGGCAGTGGTCTTGACAAAGGGTTCACTCCTAGTCACTTCGTAGTTTAGCAAGCAATCGGAGCATTTCAAAGTACAACCAGATGACTGTAATGAGAATTCCGTAAGCGCCCCACCACTCCTGCTGTTTCGGAGCACCCATTCGTACACCTGCTTCAATCATGCCAAAATTTGAGATCAGCATGAGGGATGCAACAACAATAATGAATACACTAATCCCGATTCCGATTGGTCCACTGCTATGGAGGAATGGGATAGAAACTCCTGGGATGAACATAAACACAATGCTGATCAAATAAACGAACATAATCGACATTGTTAGTGAGAATACAATCTTGTTGAATGTTGGCGTAGGACGTATAATTCGCAATGAATAAATTGTCAACATTGCACCAATTACTCCCAGTGTTGCAAGGCCTGCTTGTATGGCAATTCCTGGATACATTAGCTCGAACACAAGGGTAAGTGGTCCAATGAAGAATCCTTCCATAAAAGCATAGATCATAACTGGTACTTGGGGGTTAGGTGGGCGTGAAAACATGAGCCAAATGCCCATTCCAAATGTTCCAACCATACCGAAAATCATCATTGGAATCAGCAGTCCAGGGACAATAAATCCAAGGGCAACCGTTCCAAGGGCAGAGATGGTCATTAAACCAAACAAGATACCAATTTTCTGTAGAGTTCCTTCAAAGGTCATTCGGTCGTTTCCAGAGATGGTATTCCAGAATTTTGGTTGGAATACGGGGTTACTCGAACTGTAAGCCATGGTTCAACCTAGAATCGCTCCTTTGTCAAGGTTACGCGTCTCAACTCTGTTCAGACATCTGTTGTTGATAGTATTCTTCCAATTGGTCAAGACTCCATCCCATTTCCAAATACTTCTCGATCATTGCTTTGTCCCATCCCGGGAAACGTGCAAGGTCTTGATCTGATAGCCCACTCTGATCGTCAGAGGCTTGACCATCGAGAACAGGTTGTTCCCATGATTCAGAAGAACCGATAACTGCATTCAATTCTTCTTCTCCAACCCAATCCTTAACTTCGGATTTCTCCTTGCGTGATTGAATGATTCCGTTCGCTGCACCAATGAGTAAGAGCGCTCCACCAAGCATCAACAATAACATGAATGTTGCACCCATGCCTTCCTCTGCCTCTCCACTGGAATCTCCAGCGTTTTGATTGAGTTGAGCGAGTGAACATCCGTCAATATCTGTTGGTGTGTCTGGCAATGTATCGGGGCAATCATCGTCAACATCCAAAATACCGTCATTGTCATCATCAGGTGATTCATTTCCAGTATTATTGGTTTCATTACCAGTTGGTTCTGGCGTGATACCACCAAGATCGCAACCCAATGCATCGGCTTCATTGATTCCATCACCATCAGCATCAGCCATGTTGATTGCATCGTATGGAGACACGTCAGCAATTCCAGAATCTAATGCGGTTGTTTGTGCCCAAGCGACTTCAATCTGATCCAAAATACAATCTCCATCCGTATCTGCAGACAATGGATTTCCTCCCAAGACGTATTCATCATAGTTTGAGAGCGTATCTCCATCGACATCGATATCACCCTCGAGAGTAGTACCAAACATTGCAATTGTTCTGTTCAGACCGTTTCCAACTTCCCAGATATCAGGTAAACCATCGTTGTCAGTATCGGTTACGTTGTCAAGCCGATTCCAGTCAGCATACCATGAATTGATGTATGGTGTAGCAATCTCAGTCGAATCGATAATCAATCCCATTTCTCTGTTACGAACCATGGCTGAATCACCCCAGTTGATGCTTGAGATAAGGACAGATGTGCCATCGACGATTGCTCCTTTGTTGTGGAGTTTAGAAACATCGTCATCTTCACTCATGATGATGGCAGAAACATCCCATCCATTGGTTTGATTCCAATCGTTATTCATTCTGTCAACAATGTCTTGGATATCTTCATCAAGATATGCCCCGTTGATGATGAGACGTATCGAAACATCTCGCTGTGCAGCATCTTCGAGTGCACTTACGACTGGGTTT
>NHFS02000006.1 GCA_002171315.2 Euryarchaeota archaeon TMED117
CAACAGTATTCAGATTTCTCTCGAGACCATCAATAATCTTCAAATTTTGATAGGGATCATCATTCGTGGGATCATTATCTTGCTGGTTGCCAGTTACATTTGCATGCACCAAGACCATTCCGATTTGACCAGCATTGAATTCTTCGCTGTACTGCTTCATCTTAATGACGGGTTGCTCTCCTTCAGGAGCCATACCGAGCAAATCGATGTTCTCTTCGACGTTAGCTTGTCCAAGTGTAGATGAAATGAGTACGAGGAAGACGAAAAACGCAATCACGCTTTTGTTTCGCTTCATTGGAATATCTACAGCAGCATCAAAAACTTTCAACGGCGGATGCTTTGGTTTACGTAAATCTAAGATCAGCGTGAGATTAGGAACCATGAACATCGTAAGTATATACACTACCACAATGCCACCAGATAGTGCAATCCCCACGGTCTGAATAGGTGCCATCGGCGTAAATATAAGCGAAATGAAACCAATAACTGTAGTAACGGCAGATAAGAATACTGCACGCCCTGTTGACTTCATTGAAGCCCGCATCTTTTGACTCCGACTTCCATCCTCTTCGGCATACCTATTCGTAATGTGTAAACCGTATGAAACACCTAACGCAAGAAGAATTGGACCGACAATAATCACTGTCATCGTCACTTCATAATTCGTTGCACCGATGATTCCCAGCGTCCAAAATACAGCGCAAAGAGTTGGTAAACCAGCGATAATTACGACCTTCATCCCTTGAATTGGTCGAATACCCGAAATACCTGCCTGCAATAAATCTGAGTGGAAGACAAACAAACCTATAGCGACTAAAACAACAGCCAGAGGAAAGATTTCCCAAAACAGACGGAATGAAAATTCGGTAACCGAATTGGTAATCGGAATCGGGCCAGTCAATGTCATTGAAACACCAAGACTTTTGACACCTCTTTCTTTTTGATCAGCGGTTAATTCTCCCCAAACACAAACACCTTCTTCAGGTACAGGATTACCATTCGCATCGAATTCACAAGGACGTTCCATCATAGAAATATTATCGAGTCGACTTTGAGTTTTTTCAATAATATCCTTTGGCTCTATTTGATAAGAATCAACAGCAACCGCCATAATCGCTCGATCAAGGAGAAGATCTTCACCTTCCAAGCACCCATTATCATCGGCACCTTCAGCATTAGGCTCTGCACTGCATACATTCGTGTTGCGTGCAAGTTTATCTAAACCAGGTGTGGGAGAACCGTCATTTTCATACATTTCACCTATGATAAGATCAATCGTGGTCTGAGTTGGTATCTCATATCCACCTGCAAACTGGTCATCGCCCGCACTTATTGCATTATTCACGCTCTCTGCAAATCCTTCACAAACATCATCCAATGTAGGACATTGTTGACCTAATTGTGTGATGAATGCCTCTCGAATTCGAGGCAAACTTGAATTGATTTCTTTCAGAACCGTGGAAATTGAAAGAATGTAAATAATTTCATCACTTTCATTATCTGATACAAAGGGATTGATTGCTTTTTCAACGAAACTGATTTCTTGTAAAATTCGTTGATCCGTAATGTTGTTGTTGTTGGATTCAATATAGATAACCATGACATTGGTCGTCCAATCTTCTTCAACCAATTCAATGAGTTGCTTAACTTCACTGCCTTCAGGAAGATATACTTCCATGTCACCATTAACATTCAATGCAGGTTTATCCGGATCGTCATCAAATCGTGTATCATCAAGGAATCCAGATGTTGTAACAAAGTAAACTGTTATCATCAAGAAAAGTGCCACAGTCGCTATTGGAAAACGTGTAATAACTCCAGTTGCACCAGATCGTTGCCATTCACGTTTGAGTCGCTTCGGTGCATCAAGAACTGCTTCAACGGCCTTTTTTGGATCAAAATCCCTTACTCTTGCTGAAATATCGACGGATGCGAGTTTCATTTTGGACTTGCTATAGTCTGTGATAGCCTGAATTCTTCCGACGTCCGTCTCCGAACTAGGAATTTTATCCGGTTTCGCATCATCGGCCATGTTGCAACCTGCCCCCCCCTCACCACCGACATTGAAAGGATTGCCGTTACTTTGTGAGGGAACCGTTCAATAACAAATATCCTGACGGCGAGTCGGACCCCCCCGGTAACTGGGGGTTGGGCCGGTGTAAACAATGAGTGCTCCAAGACTACCAGAAAAGCGATGGTCAATTGACCTTGAGAAGAAAATACAAGAGGAACACTATGCTGACTCTGAGTCCTATCAGCAACGTTATGGATTCAAACCATCGAGTGGAAAACCATTGTTCGTTATCGATACACCACCACCTTATCCATCTGGTACATGGCACATCGGAGCAGTTGCTCAATATTCGATGATCGATGTCATAGCCCGTTCCCAACGATTGCTCGGTAAAGAAGTGTATTTTCCATGGGGTGTCGACAGAAACGGAATCAACATTGAATTTACTGTGGAGAAGAACACAAAAAGAAAGATGAAAACATACGGTCGAGAAGAGTTTCTTAACTTGTGCCGTGAAACAATTGAAACGTTCACTCAAGCGATGAGAAAAACTGCAGCAAGAGTCGGATTATCATGCGATTTTGCAGCTGAATACCTAACAGATGCTCCTGATTATCGAGCAGTCACACAGTCTATCTTCATCGACTTATTCAAAAAAGGAGACATCATTGAAGATCTGCGGCCAAACATCTACGATCCAGTAGAAGGTACAACCATTGCTGATGCTGAAGTTGAGCGTATTTCGAGGAATACCAAACTGGTTGATGTGAAATGGCAAACTGAATCTGGTGAAGAACTAATCATTTCAACAACACGTCCAGAGATGATTTGTGCATGTGGTGTTGTTGTTGTTCATCCAGATGATGATAGATACAAACATCTTGTTGGTAAGAAAGCAATTTTACCGATGCCCGTGAATGGTAGAGAGACGACTGTTGAAATTCAAACTCATCCATCTGTTAAGTCAGAATTCGGCAGCGGTATTTTGATGGTTTGTTCGTTTGGAGATCAGAATGACGTTTCCGTTTTTAGAGAACTTGGATTGACTCCTTTCCAAGCAATTGATTTGGACGGTTGCATGACAGATATTTCCGCAGAACTTGCAGGAATGCCTGTCATAGAAGCACGAGTTAAAGCAACAGAACTATTGGAGAGTGCTGGAAAAATTTCACAAATTGAAGAGCGTTCGCAAGAAATTCCAGTTTCTGAACGTGGAAAGAATCCGGTTGAAATTATACTTCTCAAAGAATGGTATGTTCGACAAACCCATATTCAAGATCGAATGCGAGAACATATTGATGAAATTGAATTTCATCCTCCAAGGAACAGACAATTTTTACTCGATTGGATGGATAACATCAGCATAGATTGGCCGATCTCAAGACGACGATGGTATCATACAGAGATTCCTATTTGGTATTCTGAAGATGAACGATACATCGTCGTGCCTCCATCTGGAAATTACGTTCAACCATGGAAAGACCAGCCTCCTTCAAACTCTCGTGTTCTCGATCGGGAATCCCGAGATGATGTTGGCTCGTTTAGTGAAATGAAGGATACACTTGGGGCGATACGTGGCGAAGAGAAAGTGTTTGACACATGGATGGATTCATCAAATTCAAATCTCTTCGTAAGTGGATACTTAAATCACCCAGAGGTCTTCGAAAAAGCATTCCCAACAGCATTGAGGCCTCAAGGAAAGGAGATTGTTCGAACATGGTTGTACTATACATTGCTAAAGTCGACACTGCTCTTAGACAAACCTGGATTCCAGCATGTCTGGATTGATGGTCTTGGAATGGATCCATGGGGTAGAAAAATGTCGAAATCACTCGGCAATGGTATTGATGCAGACAGTGTTCTCGAATGTGGTGCTGGGGGGCGCACAGGTTCTTGGAAAGTCAAAGGCCCAAGCGGTTCGGTTAGCCTCAAAGCCAACAAAATAGGAAGCGAGTGTTTCAGATTGTGGAAAGCATGTGAAGCCCAAGTGGGAGATGATTTCCATATCAACCCAGAAGAAATTGAAGCCAAATATTTCGGCGTCCTTACAAAACTGTTCAACGTTGCACGATTTGCAAGCCAATTCGAAATGCCAGAAGAGGAGCCTAATACAGCCTTCCCAGTAGAAGATCGATGGATTCGTTCCGAATTTTCAGCAACTATGAACAGTGTAGAATCTTCATGGAACAACCTCGATATTTACACAGCAACACAAGCACTCAAAACCTTTGGCACTGGAGTATTGCCATCACACTGGCTTGAAATGGCGAAAACTCGACTCTATGATGGAGACATACATGCAGCATGGACGATTCATTCAATTTTGAAAGATTTCCTAGCAGCCTTTAGCCCAGTTTGTCCGTTCTTTTGTCATCATATTTCGATGACACTCTATGGAGAAAGTTCAGTCGATGTTGATCAATTCCCTCTTCAAGGTGCAATTGATGAAGACCTCAACAGTCTAACGCCAGAAATTGAAGCTTTCAACAGTGAAGTTTGGAAGACAAAAAAGGAGCAAGGCCTATCACTCAACGCTGAAATCGAAGGAGTCGTTATTCCTCAATCGCTTGAAGAGTTCAATGGGACATTATCACGGATGCACAAGTTACTCTGATTCGTCAATACCATCCAATGTCATTTGGCGGTGATCGATTTCTTCGAGTTGACCTAAACGAAATCCTACAAGGCGTATGTTTTGTTCTTGATTTACGTTCTGTGCGAAAAGACGTCGGACTTGCCGTAGGAACACATCTGTATCATCCATTGCAACAGGAATAGATCGACCGTGAGTATGCGTTTCAAATCCAGTATATCGTAACTTCACTTCAGCAAGCCTACCTGCAATACCTTCCTCTCTCGCTTTTTCCATGACCCTACTCGTCAGATTTTCAAGGACTTCTAAAACAACTTCATGATTCGATTGATCAATTGGAAAGGTACGCTCTTTTCCAATGGAACGGCGAGAACGGATTGGACTTACCTCGTTTGATGTCGTTCCTTCTACAACACGAAGGAGCCATGAAGCAAATCGTTCAGAAGTCATTCTCGCTAGAGCGAGTTCTCCTAGTTCCGAAGCTTCATCGACGGTTGTAATACCCCATTCAGCTAATCTATTGGCCGTTTTTGGCCCAATCCCAGGCACTTCACGTACTGAACGTTGTTGAAAGAACGACGTGATTTCATCCGGTAGCACACGATGTATTCCATTTGGTTTGTTTACTTCAGAAGACATTTTCGCAACAACTCGAGTAGAACCAATTCCAAAGGAAGCGGTCAGGCCAACTGAATCGGTAATTTCGTTCTGAATTCTTCGTGCGAGTCCTAGTGCTTCATCCCAGTCTCCCTTCGTATAATCGGTTATGTCGAGATATGCCTCATCGATGCTTGCCTGTTCAAATTTATCAGCAAATTTTCGCAAAATCTTCATGACACGTCGAGATGCCATCGAATACAATGAACGAGTCCCTCTGATATATCGACCAGGGCCATATGGGCTCCCTGGGCATCGTCGCCATGCTTCTGTAATGGGCATAGCCGAACGCACCCCATAGGTTCGAGCAGCATAATTACAGGTCGAAACAATACCTCTTCCTCGACCTTGTTGCGGGTCCGATCCGATGATCAACGGTTGATCCTCTGGAAAGCCATGATGAAGCATTTCAACCGACGCAAAAAAAGCATCTAAGTCACAATGAATCAGAATTCGTTGCTCGCTCACAATGCAAGATAAATGCCGAAGGTGTTTGAAATTCATCCTTCACTTTCATAGCACCCCCTGCGAAAGGTAACCCTACTGTCTTCGCCGGACAACAATACTTGGTGTTCTAATGAAGGGTATTGAAGCGATAAAAGAAAATTCAATTTCAGACAAGCATCTCATCAACAACAGAGGCATAACATGGATCGAAGGACCTGGTTATTTCGGTAAAGAAATACGATTTCTCGCTCAAGAATCAACTGCTTTTTTATTGAGTGAAAACAAAGCAGTTCATTGGATTGATGGCGCACATAGATTCAATCCAAGTACCTTTTTTGAGCCCTTGCGAAATCGAGATTGCGGTCTCGAAGAAGGTTTACGAAGGCTCTACATTGGACGGGGTTTTACTCTTCATCAATTGCACGCATTGATTCTTCGTGTACATCAAGAAACGATGCTAACAGGTGCTTCTTTGGTAGTTGTTGACGGGTTACTTGCAATGTTTCTTGATGAGCAAATACGGCGATATGAGGGTCGGGCAATACTTCGTAACTGCTTGCAATCATTGCAGAAGTTATCCGAACATTGTGCTGTAATCGTTATCGATGGACATGCAATAAGCATACTTCATCAGCGATTAAAATCCGTATTAGAACTACATGCAGATAAGCATCTATGCGGTTATTGGCAAACCAAGAGAAAGAAGATTTTGATTCTCAAAAACACTGCAGATTCTGCGACAATATTACACCTACTTCCGAAGCAAAAAGATGAAGCGCAATCGAGGCTTGAATCTTTTACATCCACTGATCAAGTCGAACAACACCGACTTCTGTAAGTTGATGTTCTTCCCATCCAAATGGAGTGAGTATCGCCCATATAGCCCGAATTGCTTGTTGTCGATAATACGTGATATCGACGTGTCTGGCTACTGCATTCAAATCCGAACACTCATCGCGTAGAAGGACTCTGAAGAGTGGATTCTTGACATCTTTCTCTCGAACAAGAAACCGAGCTTTTGAACCGAGAGTGATCGGAAATCCATGCGCTTGATGTCTCTGGAAAGCCAACATTGCGAGAGATTGTACAGATTCTTCACTCGGCTCTCTTGAAATACGTTGGGCAATCAGAAGATCTGCAATTGTAAGGATTTCATCTTCAAGTTTTCCAAGTTCATCAAGCAACAGTGCCTGAACTGTTTTCTGTACAGAGTAGGCTGGCAATCCATTGACAAGGTCCGTTGCTTGAGAAAGGATTAGTAAAGCCTGTTGCTGAAGATTACGAATCCATTGGCACGTTGAATGTTGGCGTAACTCAAGTCCTCGAACTTTCAAGCCATCGGCCCCGTACGCCCAATATTTTGTGAGAGAACCACCTGAATGAACTCGACTCGGCAAGAAGGCAATACAATCGTATGTCCCTTCATATTCAAGGGGAATTCCTGTCATCGCATGCACCTCTTTCGCTAAAGCCAATGCATCGTCATGTTGTTGGTCGTATGTTCTTGATTGAGTATCGCGAATCCAGACAGAATCTACGATTGCGTGAAGAACCTCCCATCCAGATTGTTGAGCCAGTTCAATGGTCTGAAGAAGAAGTTCTCTTGCCCAGGCGCAGATTGCCTCATGTGCTTCAATGCGTCCAAATCGAGCATTACGATATCCAGTGTATCCAAAACAAGTGACAAGAAGCCATTTCAAAGCATTTTGTTGGCGATCAACAGCATCATTTTTTTCCTTAACTTGTTCCTTCAATTGTTTCCTCCGTTCGATGAGAGGAGCTACAACACGGCCAAGGAAACCGTGTATTCGTCCGCATGTATGTGTCGAGAGCCCTGGCACTTGGAATGCTGTTGATGATTGACGAGGAAAAGCAAGACTCGCAGACTGCCATTTCCGCTTGTGCAATTGAAATCTTTTTTTTGCAGATTCTGGATGGAGTGGTAATGGAGTCGTGTTGAGTGCTGGGCGGCAACAACTGCAATTCAATGTTTCAGGAGATATATTTCGGGTTGCGATGATGCTCGGGAAGAGACTCGCAAAATCCAATTCAAAGACATTAGAATAGACTCCCGGTTTACTGTCAAGGTAAAGTCCTCCTCTATCCGATTGAAGAAGATCCCAAGCACTCTTTGTGTCCTCAGGTCTTGTTTTTTTCCATGGAACCAGAACTTCATCTTCCATTGCCACTCGGTTTTGAATGGCACTGATGACCGACCCTGGAGATTTGCGGGCAGCGTCACTGATCCTTGTAGCAGAAACGACTGCGAGTTCATACAGACCTGAAAGGCCTCCTTCTTTGAACATAAAACTAGAAGAGAAATCGATATGAATTCGGCCTTCAAATGAGAATTGTGGATCACTACGAAGGACTTGCCCGTAGGAATGTACTGTCCTAGCCGAGCCAATTTGACGAAAAGGAGAACAGTTGCGACCAAGTTTCAGGAGGATTTCATGCCGTCTTATATGGGCGATTAACGCAGGAAGAGCCAATGTATTTCCGTCCTGTGTAAAAATGACATCGGGATCGATTTCCCTCAAACATTGTTCTAGTTTCACAGCAAATGAAGGATGATGAACGGGAATCGTGTCACTCTTCTCGAGGACCTTTCCTTGTGCATCACATTCCTCAATACTGACATGAGAAATGGCGGTGGAATCATCAACGAAACCATTGTTTTTACAGAAAATCACTTCGAATCGGCAACACCTCATAGCGCGTTGTTTTACTTCCGTTTCGATTGCTACAAGTTGTTGATGTTCAATCATGACTGAAGATCCAATGGACAAACGTTTGGAAGTGAGATAGGTTTGTTCTGGTTGCAAATCAACCGAATAGAGAGTGAATCGAACATGCTTCCCTCGTTCTTCGATATGTTGGGCGAGTGGTTTGAGAGTACTTTGGGTTTCAACTTCTACTGTTAATACACGAGTTCGGTCAACTAAACCGAGTTTCAATCGTTTGTATTCAAATAAGTGATTTATGATTCCAAATTTAAGCACGATTTCTGGTTGACTTAACCAGTCAACCAGTAATTCAAGATCTGAAATTAAACCAGAAACATGGAGCGATGGGCTCCATGGATCACTATGAAAGAATACTGGACCTTGCTCAGGAACAATCCAAACGAGCATCTCTTTTCGTTCCGAACAAAGATGAGCATCAAGAATCCATCCTGTGGAACCCTCAATGCTCATCGATTACACCGACATCTATCAATTGGCGTTCTAGTGATTCAAGGCGATTTTCTAGAATGTGAATTCGTTGATGTGCACCTAAGAGCATCGAAAGGAGCATCGGCTTCCATTCTTCTTGTGTAGGAAGCATACCCCCTGCAGCCCGGCGGTAGCGAACATCGTTTAGCATGATATCGAAGTTGCAACAATCTTCGGATGAAAGTGCTCTTCGATAGGGCACAAGTCGCTCTATTTCCTGTTCAACACGCCCTCTCCAAGTTGGTACTGTACGACCCATGTTTTCGGAACTACATCCGTAAGGCAAGGCTTACGAACACACCTCTTGCAAAGTGAAAATGGAATTAAGAAAGCGAAGAACGATTCACAGTTGTTTCAGGTAATGAACCGTTCAGTGCAACAAGAACTGCGTCTGCAATGTCCAAACCAACACGGCGTTGAGCCTCAATTGTTGCAGCGCCTATGTGAGGGGTACCATGGAAATGAGGATGTTGAAGGAGGGAAGAGGATGGATCAACAGGTTCATTCTCAAAAACATCAAGTGCAAGAGATGAAAGTTGTCCATTCTCAAGTGCCTCTAATGCCGCTGCTTCGTCTACGATTCCACCTCTTGCACAATTTACGATATGATTTCCACAAGGCAAATTGTTAGGGTCTTTACCAGGCATCATTGAAATCTTTTCTGAATCAACAAGATGTCGTGTTTCATCTGTAAGATTACAATGAATCGAGATATGAGTGCACCGCTTGAATAAACTATCAACTGATTTATGCATCGATACATCAAATTTCTTGGCCACTGCATTTGGAAGATAAGGATCATACGAATGCACTTCCATTCCAAATGCTTGAGCAACCCGAGCAACGCCTTGAGCAATCCTCCCGAAGCCGATAAGCCCGAGCCTTTTCCCGAAGAGTTCGGTTCCAGTTAACTCTTTTTTTGCCCATGCACCAGAACGAAGGGAACGATCTGCGGTTGGAATGTAGCGAAGAGAACCAAGCAAATGTGCAACTGTAAGTTCAACCACACTTTGGGTACTTGCTCTTGGAGCATTTACGACTGGAATACCGTGAACTGATGCTGCATCAATATCGATATTATCGACACCAACACCAGCTCTTGCAACTACTTTCAGACGAGGCAAACTTGCTTCAAGAACTTCTTTGGTAATCTTAGTTGCACTTCGAACAATAACTGCATCAAATTCAGCCAAAGCACCATCATGTAAATCTTGAAGTTCAATAAATTGACGAACAACCTCGCAACCTGCTTGTTCCAATTTTTTTACTGCTTCATCAGCCATACCATCAGTAACGGCAATTCTGCGCATATTGAAATGACTCTTCGATACGGTGTTAGAACCTTGGGATAAGATTCATTCTTCACAATGGATTCAAATCGAAGAGACAACACGATGGGTTGAGTGAGCACATGGCAACCGAAGTTGATATTCAAGCGCTGATATGGGCGCTGGGCATATTGGCAGTCCCTGTTGTTGGAGCAATACCTCTACGATTCATATGGCGATTCTGGATTGGTGGAGGGCATGAAGAATCAGAATACCGAACGACTGTTCGACAGATTATTGATGCAGGGAGACAAATAGAAAGTTATCGACATGCCTTGAATGATATCGCCCGTAGTTTACGACTAACACCCTCTCGACAACGGCTCATAGAAGCAGATATTCTCAATCCATTATCCATCACACACTTCTTAATTTTACCAGCGCTCATCATCTTCCCGCTGGCTTTTATCGTTGCCCTCCCAGTTATGATTGTTGGATTACCAGTTATTCTTCTCGTTGAATTTGTCCTCATTCGGCAGCGCATATTGATACGTGGATTAGGTGCGGTGGAACAGGGGATGCATTGGCAAATTATTCACATTCCTCAATCCCATAGAGGAAACCAATCTAAAGAGAGAAGTTATACTGAATTTTCTCAACATCTCGAACATTTTCACAAAGTGCCTAGAGGAGTTTTTCTTGGACTCTTTGCTTGGTTGATTATTCATTGGGTTTTCAAATTGGATGATTTCGGTCTGGAGATAATCCTCGCATCACTACTGTATATTGGACTACTTGCGATCGTTGGAGTTTTATCGACTGCTTTTGAAACAGATTTAGTCTTCGTCGATCCTGCAAAGGGTCGTCTGATTCCTATCGATCAATGGGTGGAATCCTTGCTCAAGCCACTTGTCGGAGTAGGACTTGTATTCCTGCTCGGACGTGATCTCTTGGAAGAATCAAGAGGAGGAAATCCTGCTCTATTCGCAACAACTGTGTTAGCAGTATTGTACGGAGCAGCAATCGTAGGCATTGCCTATCAATGGGGCTATTCTATATGGAGAGGGAAAAAGATTCAACGATCATTTGAAGAGCAAGTGATTGAAGAACTCGATCCTTTGTCTTATGATTTGACACGCTCAAAAGGACGTATTGAATTCATTGTTCGCAAGCCAATGGCGGAGAGATTGCAAGAGATTGAAGAGATCCATACGGGTCAGATGACCTTTGAAGATCTTGACTCTATGCCAAGTAACCAGCCTAAAGAAGCTCCTCAAAATCCAATTTAATCATTCATTAATTCTGCATCCATTGTTGATGAAATCAATACTTTTGGCTCATCTATACGAGATGAACGAATCAGATAACCAAGTCCGACAGCTGCTATGAGCATGAACATAGAAAAGAAACTCGCAACACCCAAATATTCAGAAAATACATCTCCAAGTGCAGAGAAGAATCCATCAGAATCATCCTCTTCAACAACTTCCTTTGGAACGATCAAGGAAAAGACTGCTTGTTGGTCGTATGCAGGCCTTGTGAAGGTCAGCATACCATCGTATTCACTGTCATAATTTTCAGACGGAATTGCAGGATCGAGATCTGAATAGAAATCAGGTCGTTGCTCAAACGAGATATCAACAGGTTCACTCAAGTCCAGTGTCAAGGTTACATCGACCGTGTAAGGTATTCGAGATTCAAAGAATTCTGGATCATTAAAGACACCTAGGAGTGTTACAGCTTGTCCTGTTATGTCGAAATGAGCCCATGTATTCCACACAGATGAGTCGACATCCAGGTCGCAAATCCATGCATCTGATACACGAGAACAGGCGCCTTGGGCGTCATTACTACCATCTTCTCCCAAATCAATCTCAAGTTGAAGAGCACCAGCCTGAGCGGTATCTATATCGAATTCAGTTGGAATAAATCGTGCTTCAAGTTGAGTTGTTCCGTTTGGAATCCAGACATAATGTGAGTCTTCTGTATAGTAAACTGCACCGCTTGCACCATTATTGAAATGGTTCCAATCCCCTTTCCAGCCATGGTGCAATCTGTCAGTGTTCACCGGTATAGTCTTCTCGACAAGCATTGATTCGTATATTTCCCAAGCATCCCAAACAGTGTACTCTGGATTTTCAACCAAACCATCACCGTCTTGATCACGCATGAGTTGCAGCGTTCTTGCGAGAGCAACAGCGCCATCGACATCTGTTAATCCATGTCCGATTCTCCAATCATGGCATTCACCTGTCGAACTTCGATAACATTCATCCGGAATATCATTACATCCATCATCTGCATTACCATCTTCACATGAATTGGCCATGCCTTCATAAGTTGCAGTTAGTTCAAGAATCAACTCTAATTCATGAACTCGAGAAAAGTTGGCTGTGTCCCAGTCTTCAAATTGGCTGTAGGAAGCAGTTCCATCCCCACCTACAAGACTCGATCCTTCATCATGGTCATCTCGGTGATAGTCTGCAACGCCCAAAGAAGGAGCTATCTCGAGAATTAAGCCGGCCATACCTCCTACGTGAGGAGTTGCCATGGAAGTTCCTGAAATGGACATATAATACAAATCACCCTGTAACTTTGTGCTCGCATCAATCGCCGTACCTCGTGGAGCAGTAGCCCATATATCGCGGCCAGGAGCACCCACGTCAGGCCATGTGTGTTGCTGGTTCATGCAACCACGAGAAGAGAAAGAAGTGACTGCAGAACCATCGTGTGTCAATGCGGCAACAGATATTGCAGACGGTGTATTTGCATACACATTTGTACGCAAGTCACCAGTACATTCTCCGCCACCACCAGAGCCTCCTGAATTGGATGCTGCAAAGATAACTGCAACACCATTATCATAGGTTAGCATGTCTGTAAGAGTTGCCACTGCACCATTTGGATCATAATCTCCGTCAGTTCCCCAAGAATTTGATACAACTCGGATATGGAATGGATTCTGTGAAGGAATTGAATGTTGATATGTCCACTCAAGACCTTGTTCAGCAGCGAAAATAGACGCACCGTCACCTGTACCTAGAGCTACAAGTTGTCCGCCTTTGGAAACACCGGCTCTTCTCCCTGCAGACGCATCACCATTTCCTGCAATGGTACCACCGACGTGTGTTCCATGGCCCGAAGAAGTGTCAGAGTTTGTGGTCTCAGTCCAGACACCATCCCATTTTGCTGAGTAAATGACTTTCTCTCCAGTCCAAGGTTCAAGATAGTCGAAGTCAGGATGTCCTGCATCGACACCAGTATCGAGATCGACAATCGCTGTACCGTCACCATCCCATTCTGAAAATGCCAAATCTGTTTCAAATTCAACTTTACCATCTGTATCGACAATGACTCTGTGCCAAGCATCAGTTGCTCTTACAACATGGGTCGTCTCATGCATCATTACACCAGGATCAGTAGGCCCTCCCCATTCTGAAGGAAGATAAAAGAAATCAAGTTCACGGTTAAGTTCAAGATATTCAATCCGGTCCCAAAGCGATAGTTTTCGAATGGTATCCGATGTTGCTTCCAAGAGCCCTCCGTCGATGAGAACTGCTTCGTTCAGATGTACTGCGCCAATCGCTTCAATATGATTCAAATCTTCCGAAGTTACTGGAGAATTGAGTTGGAAAATAACTTCGTGCAAGAGGNAATCATCANCAGTGCTTGCAAGCGCCTCTTCGAGAGCAGAGTCCATTTTATCCAAATCACCGTATGGATTTGTACCCTGANCAAGAGGAGAGGCAAGAGATATCAAAAAAATGAATTGGAGGAAAAACACCGTGAAAAGACGACTGGAAGATGTTCGACTCATGGTTGGTGGCACCGAAGGAACTTCAAAGGTGTTTGGTATGTTTGTGAATACTACAACCAAGGAATTTCGTCCGGAATTTCTGCAAATATATTTGCTGGTAATGCAACTTTTATTTTTGATACAGAACCCAATTTTTCCGCAGATTCATTCTGCCATTTCATAAACTCTTCAAATGAACTCATGGCTAAGATAGGATTATTTTCTCGATTCCAACCAAGGGTTTGGAGTTCAGTATTAGGTGGTTCGTGTCCACTACAAACAAGAGTATCCTCTGGAAAGCGTTTGAGAACTTCTAAGGAAGACCAATGTTGTTCTAGACGACCACTCGGTAAATCATCTCTACCGACACCTGCTTCCCCATTGAAGAAGAAATCACCAGTGAAAATGTGATTATCGGTTTCGATAATCATTGAATCCTGAGTATGTCCGGGAACATGATGGAAAGAAAATTCAATTCCAGCAATATTGAGAACAGTGGACTCATCGACATAGAGCGTTACGCCAAGAGATGCAGTGTCTTTCCACATGATGTAAGGGACATCTTTGTCTCTAGAGAGAGAAAAACACGCAGTAATATGATCGGCATGAGTATGGGTAGCCATACACGCAATAAGAGTCAGTTCACGTTCTCTAAGAATTGATTCATAGTGTTCAATATGATCCCAAACTGGGTCGATTAAAATCGCATCTTCACCATTGCTGACAAGATAGGCACATGCCCAACCACTAGGACGTATATCTTCGACCTGCATGACTTGGGGTGGCAAAACATCTACTTCAATCCTCACGCTATTTTAGACGAGATTTGATGAGGGAGAGGAGATACGGTAAACCATGCATCCTCCAGAAGTTGTTTATTTGGAGCACGATGGCAAGTTGCTACTTGTCAATGAATCTGGTAAAGGACCCCAGCCATGTGTTATGGGTCGAAAAGATACCTCCAATGGACTCCGTTTTCCTACAAAAGATGAGATTGATGAAATGAATATTGAATGGGAGGTTGAACGAACGACAGATATCAATTTCGATCAATCGAAGTTCAAAGTAATCCATGGTATGCCTAACATCGATTGGCCTTCGCACTGGACTTGGAAAGATGAAGTCATCTCAGACAATTCGGTCCATCCTATCGTCCGTGAGGCTGTCTATCGTTCCATCCATCGGCTTGTTTCCAAAGTCATCATCCAAAACCAACAAAATGAAGTGCTAATGGCTAAAGTTGAACGTGGCTTTTTCAAAGGATATTGGTCATTACCTGGCGGTTATATGAACCATAGTGAAGAGCCAGCGCAAGGATGTGTTCGCGAGACCTATGAAGAACTCGGAATCTCCGTAAAGGTCGATGATAGAAAACCAGTTATTACTCAGAGATCATTCCATAGAGACGGGATATCCTTCATGAGTTTCACATACTTTTCAAAATGGAATGGTGAAATTTCAGAATTGAAATTGAAGGAAGGTGAAATAGCGGAAGCAAAATGGTTCTCAATTACAGAGGCACTGGCCAATGCAGTATCCGAATTTGATCATATTGCAATCGAATCGATCATTCTTCAAGATTGAAGTAAATCCTTCGCTGCTTGCAAAGCATCATCCAATCCATCAGGATTTGACCCACCACCTTGGGCCATGGTTGGTCGTCCACCGCCTCCGCCGTTTATGTGGGGGATAATCGAACGAAGAATTTCAACTGCATTATAACGTTCTGAGGCTATTGTCCCTTCAGTACAAGCAACCATCAACTTACCCCCTCCCTCGCGTGAACCTAAGATCGCAAGTGTTGGCTTCGAAGTATCCCGAGTTAATTCCTGGAGCATGGAAGTGAGTTGCTTCAAGTTACCATCAAGTTCCATGGCTACAACACGTACTCCATCGATTTCAAGAGAATCATCTCCACCTCCCGACGTTCTTAATCGAACTATTTCTGCTTCGAGTTGTTCGATTCTCTTCTTTTGATCTTTCCACTCTCCGAAAAATCGTTCTGCTGTTTTAGGTAAATCTTCATTGGCTATTCCAAAGGTCTCAGATGCTTCTCTTAGTATCGAATCTTGAGAGCGTGCGTATTGAAGTGCTGCATCACCAGCAACAATGTGAAGCCGTTCAACACCGTCTTGAACTGCAGTTGAGCGAATTATTCTGATCGAACCAATTTGACCAGGTTCATCATGGTGAGTACCACCACACGCTTGTACGTCGTGATCTGAAATTCTCAATACGCGAATACTATTTCCTTTCGGAGCACCTCCTTGATACAAATCAAATCCGTGTTTTTTGTCTGCTTCATGGCGAGCTAGAACCGTTTTTTCTGTACGCGAAACAATTCCAAGTACTTCGTTTGCCAAAATTTCAATAGCATCTAAATCTTCTCTGTTTAGACGTCGATAGTGAGTAATGTCCAGTCGAGCAAGTTCAACTGATTTGTTTGCGCCTGCTTGGTATATGTGTGGACCGAGAATTCTACGAGCCGCACCGCCTACGATGTGTACAGCAGTATGATGATCCATCAATTGCTTGCGTCGCTTCCAATCAATTGTTCCGTGGACTAAATCACCTATCGAGAGAGGGCCATCACATAAATGAACAATCAAATCACCTATTTTCTGGGTATCGAGTACGTTACGAGTGACTGCATCTGTAGAAAGGGATCCATAGTCGCCTTCTTGCCCACCACCTTCCGGGTAAAAACAAGATTCAGCTAAGACGATGCCATGCGTTGCATTTTCAGGCCCCATGCCTTCAATGAGTGGCAATGAAGCTAGTACGCTGGCATCGAAGGAACGTTGCTGTACGTCCTCATAGTACAGAGGAATCGTACTCGGTACGTTTGGAAGGTCTTCCACAATATCCTGTTGAACTGTACTTGAAGCAGCTTGTTTCGCCATAATAGCATGTCTTTCAGCCATTTCAGCAGAGAATCCAGTTCGAAGACGAAGATGATTCCATCCATTGTTCTTAGCGATGTTGATAACCATATCAGGAGGTAATCCGTGTGAATCATTGAGTTTGAATAAAAGTGCATCTGGAAGTTCTTCTGAGGAAGAATCGATGGATCTAAGTTCTTGTTGAATCAGATTAGAACCCTTGCGAAGAACTTCTTTGTATCGGCTCTCTTCTAACTCCATGATTGTAATCAAGCCATCTTTGGTTTGCTTCATTTCATGACTGTTCATATTGACTTCAAGATGATGCTGAATCATTTCAGAAAGTGAAATTTCAATCCCTAAATCATCTCGCATCCGAAGGGTTCTACGAGCCAACATTCGTGCAAGATACCCTGCTTTAGCATTGGAAGGAACCAAACCATCACCAAGCATGTGGCAAAGAGCATGTAGGTGATCAGGGATTGCATAGATACGAGACAAAGGTTCCGTAATTCCAATAAACTGTTCTTTTGTGATGTTGACATTTCTATCCTTCAATCTCCCGATAAATAAGGCAGACAATTCATCAGCATCAACACCAGGTTCGATATTCATAATACCGTTTAGGCGACTCATTTCTCCTAACAGATGATTCAAATCTAAATCAGGCCATTGTTCAGCAACGGTGGAAAATCCACTCATCTCTTTGAGCCATTGAACGGTTTGTGGATAAATAGCTTCGTAGATTGTCGGTGTACCTGCTGCTGCCCAACAAAATCGCTCAAGCCCGTACCCTGTGTCAATGATTTGCAGTGGCATCTCTCTGTAACGATCTCCTTTGAGTTCAATATCGCCATCTGAAGATTCTTCAAGATTCATGAAAACGAGGGTTGCAAGTTCCAAACCACCAACGATGACTTCAACCGCAGCACCTGCATTACCGCCTCCGCACCATGGATTCTCAACGTAGGTTATCTCTGGAGCGTCGATTCCAAATGTTTCAGTCAACATAGAATGGCAATAGGCGACACATTCTTCCATCCAGTAGTAAGATTCGCCCTCATCAGGTCGATTAAAAACATGATGGGCCATCATTTCAAACGTGGTCAAGTGACGTCCAGAACGTCCAACAGCATCAACATCAGTTAAGCGAATACATGGTTGTGAAATGGTGAGTGGATTCGCAGGGGGAAGGACTTCTCCGGAAGTGACATGGGGTTGAAAATCAGCGATTGAAGCAATCGTAAGATGGATATCATCTCTCCAACGTGCTAGGACTGGATAGGGTTCAATTCTGTGATGTTCAGACGATTCAAAGAATGACAAAAATGCTTCCCGCATCGAATCTTTTAGTTCTTTTCCACGCTGATCAAAGCCTGCAATAAGCGGTTTTCCGATGAACGTATACTCATCTTGGTGCGTGTCTCCACAAGTTTCCCGATTAGGATCACATGTCCAAAACCAAAGTTCGGTAATGGTACATTGTTTTCTAAAATAGCCGTTTTCATGAAAAACTGCTAAGTCAATCGCAGGTAAACTCATAGGACGCCCTCATTCTTGGGGGTGTTCGTCTTTGCTTTCAATCCTCCCACAAATATGAGGAAAATATCGGAAATCATCAAATGAATGATGTCGAACGACAAGCATGGATGCCGAGTGGATGAACCATGTGGATACGTCCACTCCTGGTGTCGTTCGAATCAAGGCATTTGGAAAAATGAAGGTCGATGCTGCCCTCATTGCAACGATGAATGAAATTGAATCATACCAAGACGGAAGAGGACCTAAGCAATTACTCAATGCCGCACAACTTCCAGGTATTGTTGGAACCGCTTGGGGCATGGCAGATTGGCATTATGGATACGGCTTACCAATAGGCGGTGTCGTAGCAACAGATGTCAATCATGGAGAGCAAGGAGGTAGTATTTCACCAGGTGCAGTTGGATTTGACATTAATTGCGGTGTGCGTGCGGTTGCTCTCAACTTGAGTGTGGATGAAATTCCTAACCTTACAAAACTCGCCTCAAGATTGAACGGGAGAATTCCTGCAGGCGGCTCAGGAAAAGGTGGAGTCAAAATGACCTCACAACAACTTGAATCGGTCTTACGAGGTGGTTTAGATGAACTCGATACCATTGACGTAAGCGCTTATCATGGAAAGGGAACCGTTGAATCGGATGGTTCTTTCGAAATCGATGAAGTATCAATAAGTGAACGCGCAAAAAATAGAGGGTTAAAGGCTCTAGGAACGTTAGGAAGTGGAAATCACTTCCTTGAACTTCAAAGAGTTTCGGAAATTGCTGATGAGAAAACATCCCGTGCTTGGGGTGTAGAATCTGATCAGGTCATTGCGATGATTCATTCTGGCTCTCGCGGATTGGGTCACCAAGTCTGCAGCGATCATATCCATAACCTAGAGATGAGACTTAAGCAACGTGATGGCTACTGGGTTGACGAAGAATGGGGGTATGAATTACCTGATCGTCAGTTAGCTGCAGCCCCAATTCATTCAAAGGAAGGCCAATCGTACCTAAACGATATGAAAACAGCAGCTAATTATGCGTTTGCAAATCGTGCAGTACTAGCACATCGTTTATGCCTTGGATTGAAAGCAGAACTTGGCAATAGTGTTGATTTAACTACAATTTATGATGTATCTCACAACATAGCGAAGATAGAAGACCATCAGATTCACGGTGTTAATTGTACATGTGTAGTCCATCGAAAAGGAGCGACAAGAGCATTTAGTGGCGATAAAATGAGCACTCATGATGTTTTCAAACAAACCGGACAACCTGTACTTGTCCCTGGAGATATGGGGAGAGGCTCATGGATCATGGCAGGTCCAGTCAGCGGACAAAACATAGCCTTTGGCAGTGCATGCCATGGTGCTGGAAGAGCAATGTCGCGAACAGTTGCCAGAAAAACAATCGACCCTGAGATTCAAAAAAATGAACTTGACGAGCAAGGAGTTATTGTACACGCTGCAACAAAGAATATACTCTCTGAGGAAGCCCCTGCTGCTTACAAGAATGTCGATAATGTAATCGAAAACACTCATGCTGCAAATCTAGCAAGACCTGTTCTTCGCTTGGAGCCTATAGCGGTGATTAAAGGATAATCACATGCACATATTTGCCATTGGTTGACCAGATGTTGGAGCTGCACCTGAGTGGACCCCATCTGGCTCTTCAACAATGATAGATAATAAGGTGTTAACTAGTTCTTTCAGATCATCAACTTGAGTCTGTAATTCCTTCACTCGTGCACGCATATCGCCCTTCTTTTCAGTAGATTCTTTCATTCCCATCCCATCCGAAGAAGTTGCCTTCTTCATTCAAAAGTCGATATCGAAGCCTCTTAATGTTTAGGGGAGAATATACCTCAAAATTCTGGTTTGTTAAGTGGAGCCACCGGCGAGAATTGAACTCGCGACCTCCTCATTACCAATGAGGTGCTATACCGCTAAGCCACGGTGGCGTAACCCGAGCCACCAACAATGCCGATATAATCGCTTCGCGTAACTAAAGAGATGGCGCCGAGAGAGAGATTTGAACTCCCGAGGGACAGGCCCACGCGATTTCCAGTCGCGCGCACTACCAGGCTATGCGATCTCGGCTCAAACCGCCCAGCGGCCATCCCCGTTTAATGCTCACTCTCAACAACAGGCAGCAGGGGAAAGGCC
>NHFS02000062.1 GCA_002171315.2 Euryarchaeota archaeon TMED117
CAACCGCAGTCTTTGTCTTGTTCATGCTGATGACAACATCTCTGATGGCGTTATCAAAAGATGCATTTACTCTTGAAGACGAAGAACTCATTGAATCCTCATCAAAATCCACAACAACAGCGGCAGAAATTGCAAGCTGGCGTATCGGAGACAAGTGGACCTATGAGACCCAATTCGATGTTGCTCAACTTATTGCACAAGCAAACGTTTCTGCAAGTTTAAACACCTTGACTGGAGATACTGTTTACGAAGTTGAAGATATCTTCTTCATCAATGTTGATGGTATCCAGACATTAGCATACAAACTCAAAATCGATGGTGATTTTAGTTCAGGAAGAGATGGGGCTACTCTCGAAGGAGTCAGTGGACGGCTCGACATTGGCTACTCAGGGGAAGATATCATTCGCGTGAGAGACCAAGCAGTGATTAATTCTGAATTTGAATTGGATGTTGATTTTGCTCCATTCAACTTGGGATTCTTGACACAAAACATTGCTGTGATTAATTTTGACACATACTACGACCCTCCTAAGGAGAGATATGACTTCCCTCTTCGAACAGGTGATCAATGGTACATGCCGTTTATGTCTGGAACAAGCGTAAGTGGAACTTCAGATTATTTCGACCCATCAGAATTCGATACCAACGGTGCAGAAAATAATTCATGGCAAGTAACAACCGATGGTATTCCAACTGAAGATGGCCAGAACATCAAATACGAAGGATGCGATGAGTCATACAAAGTGAACGAATGGAATGCAACTGGAGTCAGTTCAGGTTTCAACTGGTACTGCCCTGCTGTACGTTTTAATTCATGGATTCGTATTTCAAACGCTGCCGGATTCACCATTGATTGGCTACTCAAAGACTACGAACCAGTCGATTCTTTTGGAGTAGACAAGAGAAAAACTCCGGGTGACAGAAACGTCGATATCGAAGTCACAACACAATTTGTTGCAACATTACCTGATTCCATGTCTGAAGTTTATGGATTCTATGCAGTTGCCCCAAACAACACTCCCGAGGTAAACAAGAACCTTCAACTACGTTACGAAATGACGGGTACGTTGCTCAATCCAATAACCGATAGTAACGGAAAAATTGAGGAAAGCATCAACGTTTCCAATGTTCAAGACGATACGACAGCAAGTGATGATTACACAAGTAACGGGGTTATCGTATGGGATCCTGTTCAGGAAATTATAGGCGTTGCTACAATCGTTGTCGATTTGAATGTTGTAGGAATTGACTTGGTCGCACAAGAAGATTCAATCATTGTAACAAGAACTCGAGGTAGTGAAGTTGCAACATTATCGAAATCAATTGGATATAATGCTCTTCCAGGTGATTTGTTATCATTCTCATTACCGGCTCAGAACCGAGGAGTCTTAACTTCACCTTCGACAGAGATGGAAGTTATCGTCCCAGGTGGACAAGCAATACGCCAAGCAGTCCCTGCAATTGATGCCTATAGTGAGCAACGAATTGATGTTGATTGGACTGTTCCCGAAGGAGCCACAATTGGAAATCAAAGTTTGACGTTTACCGTGGATCCTGACCAATTGGTCGCTGGCGATGCCAATAGAACCAACAACCAAGCAAGTATTGATATTTTCATTGGTCGAGCTCCCAATGCATCGATAAGCATTGAAGCAGGAAAATACAGCTTTGANGATGTCTTCATNGATGCTCGCANNTCTTTCGANCTAGATGGTGGNGATGTTGAATGTCGATTTGAAATTGAGTCNCGACCGGGNNTNATCGATGTCATNACNACNCCNGATTGTGCAATGACTTGGAATTGGACNGACGGCGGAGTTTGGGAACTCACAACAATTGTTACTGATGATGAATTAGATTCAACAACNCTTGTCAANTACGTGACNGTNCTCAACCGAGCGCCATACATGAATCTCAGTCATCCTNCGGAAATCGCAGTAGATACANAAATCACAATTGACGCNAGCGACAGTGGCGATATAGACACAACCTCTCCTTCCGGACAACAAGTATCGATTTCGTGGCCTGATCTAAACTGTCAGGAAGGATTGACCCAACCAACGTGTACCTTCACGCCTATGGAAGANGGNCCNATGGAAATCAAAGCAATTGCAACCGATGATGATGGTGCTCAAACCGAGGTTGTCTCCAACCTAACTGTGCTTAATATCGCACCNGAAGTTGGNGANATCGAGGTCTGGATTGCTGGNGTGAATACTCCATTTGACNCNAANGGNACTTGGNTTCTTGNCGAAGATCAAACAGTCATATTACGNGCACAAGGCTCTGATTCACTGAATGATCGNGATCAACTCATTTTGAATTGGAACCTNAGCGANCTTATGCCNGANNTNANGGNNTCNACNGATGGNTCAGCNTCNGATGTAGCAACATCATGGCCAACCTCAGGACAACANGTCATCAGNGTACGNGCAGTAGATGATGATGGNGTTTCATCTGAACCATCTCTGGCAATGGTNACNATTGAGAACGTAGCGCCAACAATTACTGCAGAAATGAACTTTAATATTGCAATCTCTGACCCGAGAGGCTTTTATCCCGTTGACGAGGAAGAGGTTGTCGTATTCGATGTCAATGGAATCGATACAGAATCTGATATGGATACGCTCCAAATCTGTTGGGATACTGACGCAACAACTGATAGTGACCTTGATGGAACACTAAACAACGACTGNGATGTTGAAGGCGACCGTCTTGAAACCATGTGGGAATCTTCCGGTTACAGAACAATCACAGCGTGGGTTATGGATGATGATGGCGAAATGGACTCTCTCTCAGCTGTAGTTCATGTTGACAACCGAATCCCTATTGCAAAGATCGCCTATGAAAATGGCTCTCTTGACAACTTAGTTGAAGGNGATATGTTGAACATAACAGGATTTGACACAATTGATACGGATGCCGATAAGCTCGATATGATCTACGCTTGGGACTTTGAATGGGAAGATACGAACCTTGATGGAAATGGAACAGGAGATATTGATTCAACNGGNGTCTCCATCTCAATCGAGGATTTGCCTGCAGGAACATGGACAATTACACTCACAGTCACCGATGATGATTTGGCTTCAACTACGCAGACGATCACTATTTCTGTAGAAGAGAAACCTCCAGAAGGATTACTCGAAGAATTCAGTGAAGCANTTGGCGTGAGTCAGACNATGTCGATNGTCATCNTTNGTNCTCATTGCTCTTGTGCTNNTTCTCGCNTCNTTCTTGGCAGTAACTCGACGNTCNCCTTCGGANGATCTGNTNGAANCAGCTGGTTCGAGTAAAATGTGGGATTCNGCTACTTTACCAACCTATGANTCNCCTTCTCAAACTCCTGCNTATGAACAAACAGCGCAACCTACCCAGCCAACTCAACCTGTNGCTCAACCATCGTTTGAACAACCCNCTCAGGCTAATCAAGGNCCACCTTTGCCAGCAGGTGGACTTCCTCAAGGTTGGACTATGGAACAATGGGCATATTATGGCGAACAGTACTTGGCAGCAAATCAACCACCNGCNCCAGTTGCTCAACCGACACCTTCAATGACTCCAACAACCCAAGACACAAACAGCCTGTCGAGTTTACTTGATGATTTGGATTTGTGACATATATGGGAAATTTGTGGCAGTTTTTTGGCTTACCAGATCCAGAAGGTGGTTCACAGCCACCTCAGCAACAAAGACCAGCCGCTGAACAGCAACCTACGTTAGAGCAACGGGAACAGATCGCAAAGCCTCTTGTCGAAGAGACTCAAGAAGTGGCTCCTTTGTTAGCACCTCCTACTTCCTGGACGGGCCCAGTCACTCCAGATGGCGAACCTTTTCACGACCTCTCATCCTTTGCAAGAACAACAAAGATTCGTCCAAAGAGGGCTCTCCGATATGTTAAACCAGATTCAAAATATAGGATTTACACGAATCAAATCTCTGAACGAGTTCGTCAAGGAGATACAGTTATTGTTGATCTACGTCCTCTTGTTCATATGGATTCCCACCAGCAAGCATGTCGTAGAGAATTACGAACGATGTGTGAGCAGGTTGGCGTAGCAATCTTCGCCCTTGATTCAGAGGATAAGTTGCTCATGATTCCAGGTTCAGATGTCGTTGTAGAGAGAAATAAACACGAACTTGGAATCACTCGCCTACTACGAGTTGAATGAGTGATTGCCATGAGTGAAGATCAAAAAGAGAAATTCGCAGGTTCTTATCTCGAATTATTTACAGCCTCTGCGGCCATGTTTCTCCTTTTTGCAGTCATGCTGACCTGGTTAGTGTTCAAAACACCCTATGGATTGTTTGATGATCATGAACGATTGAAGACTGTTAATTTCATATTCATTGTACAATTTTCTCTTGGACCAATGATGGCTGTTCTAGCAGGGATTGCTTTTGATACATTTCCGTTGGTGTACAACATTCGATCATTTGAACGGACCACAATGCGCCACTTCCTTCAACTCAATATACTCGGACAACTGTTTATTTTCATAGGCGTATTCTCCACGGATTGGGATTTGTTAATCGAATTATCAGGAATAGGAATCGTCCTTCTTTCTCTCTCATTACTCTCATTGGCGAGTCCTGCCATAGAGGTTTTCCGAACAAAAAACGAAGTGGATGAAGTAGGGGTGTTTTCATACGCTCCAGGTATACTCTTGGTTATTTGTGGACTTGTAGTCATCGTTTCGTGGTTCTTTAGAGGTATTGATGGTATGATTGAACTCGGTATTTCGTTTACTGTAGCTTTATTCTCATGCATGCAGATTGCAACATGTTTGTTATCGCACTTCAACCGTCGACTGGGATGGGAAGTTACGAAACCAAAATCTCTTCAATTTAAATTTACATTATTCTTTGTGTTTGCTCTTTCCCATATCGTGATCAGTGCACTCAGAGGAAGAGATCTTGTTGGAGAAGATTTTGTTGACATTTCGCTGACAGCGTTATTGATGCTCATGTTCTTTATTGTTAATCCGAAAAGAATTCTTCAACTTTCCTTCGGATCAGTAGCAAAACCTCATTCAAGAATGGTCTTGGGCGGATACCTGCTCCTTCCCATTCTAGCAGTTATCTCATCAGGGCCTATTTGGACAGGACACGAAGGAATTGCCTCTGTCCAGCCTGCACATTGGTTGCTCCTAGCCAGTTCGGGATTCCTTATCGTCTGGGGCTTCGCTTTGTTCCTACACGAAGATCATTTACACATTTCATTATCGAATAGATCCACTCCTTGGATTACATTCCTTTCGCTAATGATTGGAGCAATTCTGATTTGTTGGTCTCTTTACGACAAGAACGTACTGACAACTGGTAAGAACTACACTCCATTTATCGGTTGGGCTGTCGCTCAAATCGTCGGTATCATCTCTCTGACGTACCTTCTTGCAAGGCACATCTTCTTCCCGAATGATAATTGGCACCGCATTCCTATGTTTTACAATCGGTTTCTATCAAAGTAATTGGCTTAGGTCATCGAGGTAATCGAGAGATTCTTCTGTAAATCCGAGAACTGTTGATTCCGATCCTTCAACTAAGCGTGCATATTCACCCATCGCACCTGCCAGATCATAGCCA
Organism: Euryarchaeota archaeon TMED117; assembly: GCA_002171315.2. Taxonomy (GTDB): domain Archaea; phylum Thermoplasmatota; class Poseidoniia; order Poseidoniales; family Poseidoniaceae; genus MGIIa-L2. The sequence goes on from NHFS02000062.1 coordinate 5,587, forward strand.
CCTGCTTTTCCTTTCCATGAATGAGATTCAATCAGTTCAACTAGAACATCATCTGAAAAATCACTAAACTCAACGATTGAACATTCGATTGTTGTATTCCAACGTTCCATCGCGTACACTGAAGTTGCAGACCATACTCTATGCCTTCTACCTCGTAGACGAAGAAGCATACTTGTTGCATGCGTAACGTCTTCTGGTTGACCAAGTGAAGCATTTTCATCGTCCGGGTCCTCAACCAAGGTATCTGCAACCACGACTACATCCGCATCAATAGGGAACGAAACAGCGCTTGATTTTCTCAAAGATACTTGTTGGACTTGTTCTGAAACAGGACCTCTAGGCACTCTTTCGTCAACATTAGTCAGTGGTTTTTGCACAACATCTGAAAATCGCTCCTGAAGGATAAGACCTCGACGAGTTGATGCTGATGCGAGCAGAATGCGCATGGCCCCTCTAAGGGGAATACCTTCATCACATTTTGCAAACGTTTGGAGCGTGAGTTTCAAAGGGCTGATTGGTTTCCTTGAGACGGGGCGCAACAATGGACACCATGAACCGAATACCAACTCACGTTGAAGGATTGGATGAAAACATGCAAGGAGGAATTCCAAAAGGGCACATTTGCATCGTTGCAGGTGCCTCTGGAGCCATGAAATCCAGCGTAACATTCTCTGTCTTGTACAATGCAGTTCTCTACGGTGAGACAAGCGGTATCTACGTAACTCTGGAACAAGGAAAGGAGTCGCTTCGTGCTCACATGTCAAACATGGGCATGAACGTAGACGACCCCCGTGTCCGCAACCGAATCGCAATTATCGATTTGTCTGATCTTCGTGTTCAATTAGATGAACAAGGAATGAGTAATCGTGTTGATTGGATGGGGCAACTTATCAAACAACTTACCAATTATCGTAAGTCCATTGGTTTTGAACTTCTTGTGTTCGATTCACTTGGAGCATTCTTTACCTTAACAAAGATGGAAAATCCTCGTGATGAGATTTTCAGACTCTTTGAGGCAGTTCGCAGGCTCGAGTTAACATCATTCTTCATCTGTGAGATGACTGGTGAAGATCACAAGCAATTTGGAGAATATGGGGTAGAAGATTATCTCTCAGACGGTGTTATTCACCTTGTTATGGATCGGAAAGGCGATGATGTCCATCGTAAACTTGGAATTGTTAAGATGCGCCATACCAGGCACGCTTTGGGATACAAACCATTTGATTGGAAAGAAAGTGAACAGCGATTTACTGTTCTTTGATTACTCAACAGTTACTGACTTTGCCAAATTACGAGGTCGATCGACATCAAGTCCTAGCTTGAGCGCAGTTTGATAGGCAATGAGTTGGAGTGGAAGAACGGTAATTAGTGGAGAAAGCATGGGATGTGTCTTAGGTACTGAGATATTTACATCCCCTATTTCAGAGATTGAATCTCCTTCTTCATGAATCAAAATAATGCGAGCACCACGTGCTTTGCATTCGTGAATTGCATTAAGAGTTCGATCTTGAACTCCATCATTTGGAGCGATGACAACAACTGGTGATCCTTCTTCAATCAAAGCAATAGGGCCGTGTTTCATTTCTCCTGCAGGATAAGCAAGACAAGGGATATAGGCGATCTCCATCAATTTTAATGCCCCTTCCGAAGCAACTGGAGAAGAAACTCCACGGCCTAGGAAAAGGACATTCTTTGCCCCAATGATTGCATCAACTGCCTCTGCAATTGGTCCTTGATGAGAAAGATAAGTTTCTATTTTCTTTGGTAATTCCTTCAAACCTTTTGTAATCCTTTTCCCTTCTGAAATATTCAGAGAACGACCACGTCCAAGTTTAAGTGCAAAAAGAGAAAGTGCACCGACCATATTTGTAAACGCCTTTGTCGACGCAACGGATTGCTCTGGCCCTGAATGAATATACACTCCTTTACCGCATTGGCGAGCAATGGTTGAACCAACAACATTGATCACACCGTAAACATCTGCACCCTTACGTTGGATTTCTTTAACAGCAGAAAGTGTATCTGCTGTTTCTCCCGATTGCGATATAGCAAAATGCATTGCTTTTGAATTGATTACTGGATCATTCATGTTAAACTCGCTTGCAACATGAGATACAGCCGGTATACGCGCCCACTTTTCAATCAACAATTGGCCAATTTGAGCAGCGTGTAACGCCGTTCCACAGCCGATTAGACGAACGTGAGGAATTGCTGCAAGCGCTTGCGGAGTAATCTCGAGCCCACCAAGATTAGCCGAACCTGATGAATGACGTAATCTTCCACTGATACAGTGCTGCAACGATTGAGATTGTTCATGAATTTCTTTCAGCATGAAATGAGGATAATCTCCCAATTCACTAACCCCCCATTCTTCATCAATATCAAGAGGACTTGACTCGACAGGTGTTCCTTCAGGAAGCATTATTTCGAAACCATCACGATCAAGTCGAGCGATTTGCCCATCATCCAGAGCGAACATTTCGCTTGTGTGCTCCCGGATTGCATGAGGGTCACTCGAAATGAAGAGTTCGTCTGAAGAGCGGCCAATAATCAGTGGTGAGCCATTGCGGGCGCACAAAATCATATCATATTCTTTGAAGAGTACACATAGTCCCCAAGTCCCTCGAACAATACGGAGGACAGATGCAAGTGCTTTCATAGGAGTCTTTCCTTTTTGGAGTTCCATTGAGATGAAATGGCAAAATACCTCTGAATCGGTTTCAGATGAGAGTGTTATTCCTTTACGTGCTAGTCGTTTACGCAATTGAGCCGAATTTTGCAGAATTCCATTGTGAACGATAGCGACTTCACCATCCTCGCTGATATGCGGATGAGCATTCTCTTTTGTCACGCCACCATGTGTTGCCCAACGAGTGTGAGAGATTCCAATTGTGCCTTCCATTTTTGGTAAAGATGAAGTGAGATCAGAGATTTTACCAACATCTTTGAACGATTGAAGAGAGCCGTTCCTTACAACAATTCCACTTGAATCATAACCTCTATACTCGAGTCTAAGTAAGCCCTGTACAAGTACTTGTGAAGCATTCTTATCCCCAATATAGCCAAAAATACCGCACAAAAAAAATCACCTAAAGATTGAACTTTTCTGAGCAGATTGGGCATTCAATTTGAGAACGCATCATATCAGTAACAACGAAATTCGCTTTGCAGGATGGACAAGTAGCTTGCCTTCGTAACGGTGGAAGTTCGGGTAAAGGAGGGAGTGCCGGCAATACAGGCTCTCCATCAAGCGGAAGGGTTGGTAACGGGAGTGGATTGAGTTGACCAGGTAATGGAAGAGGTGGAGTTTTTGAGATAATCTCAGCAATTTCACGTTCTTGCTTCCTTTGGATTCTTCTGTTAAGACGTGCACTGCCTTCTCCAGAAGCGTTCTTTGCTTCGAGTGTATCAAGAAGTGTGGGTTCCTCCATTTCAATTTCAAATTCAGGAGAAGAAGGAGAGAGTGTTGCAACGAGTTCTTCTTCAGAATCCGTGTCGTCTTCTTCTACAGTAACCATTATTGCTAGATCAGCATCATCTTCTTCTTCTTCGAGAACCTCATCCTCCTCTTTGTTTGAGTGCCTTAATGTGGCCATTACGGTTATGAAAAGCAGAGAAATTGCTCCAAGTATTCCAAAGAATGTGAGTTTCTTGGTTGATTCAGAGCCTGGCAAAGGTTCGATTAACTGTTCGAAGAAAGATTTTGGAGCCGAGGATTCTTGTTCTTCATTTAGTGCAAATTTTTGCATCGAGATACGGCCAGTTTCTGATACGGTAAACAAAACTCCATCCTTTTGATTGGTTGAATATCCAATAAGATCGCCATTGTTTCCAATTACGTTTCCAAGAGCAAAGACTGGATTTACACCATCATCTGTGAAAAGACCATATCGAACTGAAGTGCCATACACTGTAATCTCATCATAGATTATGTCAATAGAATCTGAATGCTGAGAGAATTCAATCCTTGTTGAACCTGGCGCAGAAACCATGTGGGTTTCTTCAACCCAATTCCCCTTTGTCGCAGTGTGCGCAATTTGAGCTGTTCTACCTTTACCCTCAATCCAAGCAGCGAAAATCATATCCTCGCCATCAACTTCAAGGACGCCCAAATGAGGAGATGATGCGTAATCGCCTACAGACAACTGATAGGACCAGTCTTCGGCCGTAGGATCTCCTCTTGCATACATCAGACCAACACGTTCCTCTCCGGAAATGTCGTCTCTCAGTTCTTGGTATAGCAAATGTAATTCTCCATCGAGAAGCGATGTACTGAGAGAATCTCCATCATCTGGATGTATGTCAATATTGACGAGATGATTAACTGGGGAAGACCAATTCTCCTTGAGATCAGGAGTCGTAGATTGGATGCTAAAAATCGACGTGATATCACTCCATGAACCTCCTGTAGAAATATTACGATAATAACCAGATAACACGTAAAGTCCATCTTCTTCAGTTATGTCTAAGCCCCAGTATTGCCCCTCGGATATTTTCAGTGGAGTAAGATGATGGTGAACTGGAAGCATCTGACCTGTTTCTGAGAATGAGGACATTGCGACATCGATGAGAGATGATCCAATTTGATTTTCCGTTCTACTTGTCCAAGCAGCATGCACAAGTCCGTCACTACGTTCAAACACTGTCAACTCACCTGCCCAATTATCATCGACTAATGTATCGGTAAGTAATCTCAAATCACTGCTGAGAGAGCGTACATGCAACTCTCCATTTATTTCTGTGAATACGAGTGATGATTTACCGATACCGGCAAATGCTACTGGAGATTCATCGGCGGATAATTCGAGCGTACTCGTTCCGCCTGAGAGGAGATCACTCACAGCAACGGTAAATCTTACAGTATCGTAATCAGGGTCAACGCCATCTCCTGATAATACTGCACGATAGAGGACTCCTCCTTTCTCAGGATGTATATCTGTGAAGGATACAACTGCATCACCGGACGTCGTGGTGGCACCAGGAATCACGACTATTGATTCTTCGTCAATGGGTTCAAATCCGCCGTATTCTAGATTCATTCGTTCTAAATTCACCTTCAAAGAAATAGCATCATCTAAACCTAGGTTGTCGATGCGTACTCGGATTGTGTACGGTTCATTCACAATTGGAATATTTGGGAGTGTGGTTGTCGAACCTGGTAAAAATCTCAATACAGGTTCGGATGGCCGCTCAAGAATATCATAGGTAAACGAATAGATATTATCATCCAAATCGAGGTCTCCTTGGACGTTATTAGGATCAAGTTCAATCGAGACTTCATGAGTGCCTGCAACAGTTGCTAGCCACCAAAGGGTGACTTCTACTGATTGCCCTTTTTTGAGCAAGGGAATGAGCCCCTGTGAGGGATAAATTTCAGAAATTTCTCCAGGGGCATTGAGCCTGACAAAGATATCATTCGCATCTTTGTCACCGCCATTGAATACCTCAAATTTCAGTTCGAGCAAACTTCCTGAATAAACTGTTTCAGCAGGTAATTGTTGATCGAAGATTTCAACATCACCATTGAATCTTAATGCTGGTGCTGGAGCGATATTATCGATGTTAACCGTCCTGATTGCTAGGGGTGATGCAAGGCCTGATTTGTTAACCATTCTAACAGAGAATTCTCTTGCACCATCATCAACCTCAGTTGTATCCCATGTAAACTCCCATTCATCTAAACCATCTTGGCCAGCGCCACTTAGATTGTTCAAATTGGTCCCTAGTTTCCATTCATCTCCATCAATTCTGTATTCAATACGGTCGTGCTCAACGCCTTCGACTTGACCTATGACTTGTACAGAGCCATCAAGAACCTCTCGTAAAGTTGGATTTTGGATTGAAACTCCCATCCGAGAAACTTCGAATGAACGAATCGCAGGATTTGATTCATTGCCATCAGTATCGTATGCTTTAGCGTAAACTAAAACATACTTATCATTGGATTGAACCCAAGAATCTTCAACAAGAACATCAAGATACCAGTTTTCCATTGGACCTCTCGCTTCTGTCCAGTTCATTAGCATCACAGGAGGGTTGTTGTTGCTGTTTTGCCAATGTTGCTCCAAATAAATTTCCACCCTATTGTAATCAACCTCGGTTGTATTAACATTTCCAGAAATCCGTGTGGTATCACCACTAAGGAGCCACGTTCCGTTTACGGGGAAACTTACGTTAACATCACTCG
>NHFS02000069.1 GCA_002171315.2 Euryarchaeota archaeon TMED117
CAACATACATCGCACTAGCTCGTCGACTTCGACGATTTGCTGAAACTGTGCCCGGAAGAGAACAACTCGCAATCGAAGCATTCGCCGATGGTTTAGAGACAGTTCCGAGAGTGCTCGCTGAAAATGCAGGGATGGATCCTATCGATACCCTGCTGCAAGTCGTCTCGATTCAATCGACGAAAAATGATGATTCCATTGGATTAAACGTCAACTCCAAACTTCCAGAAGACATGATACAATGCGAAGTGGTTGAACCTGCTCGTGTTATAGAACAAGCAATATCTGGAGCAAGTGAAGTCTCAGTTGCCGTATTACGTATTGATGATGTCCTCTGGGCAAGGCAAGAAATCAGCGTTCCTGAAGACGTACAAGCATCTCTTGACGGTACCGCTCCAGACCGTAGATAAACACGATTCGACGTTCTTCAAATCATAACCACCCTATATATATAGTAAATTCAGCGGATATACATGGTCAAAGTTGGGATTGACGATGTGGCGATTCATTTTCCACGCCTCTACATGGACATGCGAGATTTCGCAGAAATGCGAGGCGCAGACTATGGAAAATTGAACAAAGGACTCGGACTGGAAGCGATGGCTATTCCAGATGTCCATGAAGATACAGCGACAATGGGTGCCATGGCAGTCATGCGTTTAATCGATCGAAATGGCATCGACCCACGAACAATTGGAAGAATGTATCTCGGAACAGAATCTGCTCTCGATGGTGCAAAACCTACTGCAACCTACATTCTTGACATGCTCACTCAACGTTATCAAGACCGTTTTGGAGTCGATTGTTTTCGAAACTGCGACGTAGTCGATATGACATTTGCTTGTATCGGCGCCGTCGACGCACTTCACACAACACTCGATTGGGCTGCACGTTCAACACTTGAAGATGAACGAATTGGCGTAGTTATCTTCTCTGATAATGCCAAGTACGACCTCGAGTCAAGTGGAGAATACACACAAGGAGCGGGAGGTGGAGCACTTCTCATTCGACAAAATCCTAGATTACTTGAAATTCCAGATTGCTGGGGAGTTTCGACAACCCCTGTCCATGATTTCTTCAAACCACGTCGAAATGTAAGTCTTCGAAGCGTTATTACAAACGTGATGCAACTTGCTCAAGAAACAGGACAATCACTCAGAAAGGGAATTGTTGAACGAATGGTCAAGCACCTTCCTGAATCAACGGTTCGTCGACTAGGCATCTTTGCTCATGGAGAAGAATCTGTAAACGTTCACAGAGACGAACCTGTCTTTGATGGACAATTTTCCAATCGATGCTATCAGCAAGCCGTTCGTCAAGCATTCTACAACTTCAGTGAACGTGCAATAAAGCAAAAGCGTTGGGACCCTGAACTGGATACCCGCTTCACACAACAGTGGTCTCGAATCATCATGCACTTGCCATATGCTTTCCAAGCTAAGCGGATGTTCCCTGATGTATTCCGTCACGATCGAATCGATACAGAGATGTGGCCAAATGTTGTTGAACAAATTGGAGAACAACCACCAAAGCCAAGTTCTGACGATCCTGAAGCACTAATTGCATGGGAAAATGAAATGGATGGTTATCGAAGAGCAATCTCGAAAACTCCTGAATACATTCAATTCCACAAGGAACGAATTGAGAAAGGTCAACGTGCATCCAGTCTTATTGGAAATCAATACACTGGTTCCATTTTCCTCGCCCTTATGTCAACCTTTGAATCCGATTTGGAAGACAACTCGAGTCTTGAGGGAGAATTGTTTGGTCTCTGTGGATATGGTTCAGGAGCCAAGGCAAAGGTTTTCGAAGGAAAGGTAGCGCCAAAATGGCGAGAAGTTGTTGCTCGATGGCAACTCTTCGAACGCCTTGCTGGACGAGTTGCTATTGATGAAATCACCTATGAGAACCTCCACAAAGGGCTGCAAGAGAAGAGCGTTGTCGCCCCACGTGGTGAATTCGCTTTGGTCAATATTAGTGAAGAAGGAAACGATGAAGGTGCTCGAACCTACAAGTGGATTTCTCAATAAGTTTCGTGATCATCAAAAGAAATCAACGTTCTTCTGATAGGCCATCGAGCATTGCTTTAACAATCTCTTCAAGACCGTAACTAGGAGACCAATTCCATTCCTCCTTTGCTACAGATCCATCAATCGAGTCTGGCCATGAATCGGCATAGTTCTGGCGAACATCTGGAACGAAATCGCATTTGAATCCATCCACTTCTTGCGAAATTGCATCGGCCAGTTCTTTAGCAGTAAATGAATGACAATCGATGTTGTATCCCGCTTTTGACGGACCAAGCGTATCACTCTGCGCATCCATGAGCATTAGAGTTGCTTTGATGGCGTCGTCCATGTACAACATAGGCAATCGTGTGTCTGGTCGAACAAAACATTCGTAATATCCATGATTGATTGCAGCATCAAAAATCTCAACGGCGTAATCGGTTGTCCCTCCGCCTGCTGGCGCCTTGTATGAAATAAGCCCAGGATATCGAATGCCACGAACGTCAATTCCATGTTTATCTCCGTATTCTCTAGCAAGTGANTCACCACTAACCTTCGTTTCNCCATAAACNGTTGNNGGATTCAGATCTGTNATNTGTGGAGCATGTTTTGGAGCATCTGGTCCGAAAACTGCTATCGAAGATGGTGAGAAAACTCGTAGAGAACACTTCTTTGCTGCCTCAAAGACCGATACAGTACCTCCAACGTTTACCTTTCGACAGAGTTCTGGGTTCTTTTCNCCGGTAGCGGAAAGCAATGCTGCTAAGTGATATACAGTCCCAATACCCTCATNGTTGCACAGTTTGATAATCGAATCGGTATCCAAAACATCCAGAGTCACATAGGGGCCCTGGCTCGTTGAATTCTGCTTCTCATCACTTCGGATGTCAGAAGCGATCACAGAAGANGNNCCATGTTTATCCCTCAAAGCTTCAACNAGTTCNGTACCAATCTGGCCNAATGCTCCCGTGACCAGAATTTTTTCNCTTGTNGCTCNCGACATAGTTCATCTCCTTAGCCAATATTGATATGGTATGCGCGACGGCCTAAAAGCCCGTTGATAGAGGTGAAGTACGTAATTGTCAGCGGNGGAGTGCTCAGTGGACTGGGCAAAGGTGTCACTGCAAGTAGCATTGGCGTCCTCTTGAAAAGCGCTGGACTGCGAGTCACTTCTATCAAAATTGATCCATATCTNAACAGCGATGCTGGAACAATGAGCCCGTTTGAACACGGAGAAGTCTTTGTTTTGGATGACGGCGGCGAGGTCGATTTGGATCTCGGCAACTATGAGCGATTCCTCGATCTCAANCTTGCTCGCNACAATAATTTNACCACTGGAAAAATTTACTCAAANGTCATTGAAGCAGAGCGTCGAGGCGATTATCTTGGCAAGACCGTTCAGGTCATTCCACATGTTACCGATGCAGTNCAAGATTGGATTGAAGATGTTGCAAAACTCNCTGCTGATGGAAGCAACGCTTCNCCAGACGTATGNATTGTCGAATTAGGTGGAACTGTTGGAGATATTGAAAGTGCACCGTATTTGGAAGCATTGCGTCAATTCCAATTCCGTGTTGGNAGAGAAAANGTNACCTTNGTTCACGTTTCACTCGTACCAGTTATGGGACCTGTTGGTGAACAGAAGACAAAACCTACACAACACACNGTCAAAGAATTGATGGGNTTAGGNATNACNCCNGATGTTCTTGTTTGTCGTTCAAGCAAGCCATTGACCCAAGAGACAAGAGACAAACTCGCTGCATTCTGTCATGTTGATTCCAAAGCAGTCTTTTCGACACACGATGTTCCCAACATCTACCATGTGCCGTTAATGCTGGAAGAACAAGGGTTCTGCAATATTCTGGGAATTGATTGCAACAAAACTGAAATTCTTTCAGACTGGAAGAAAATGGCTTACCATCTTGACGATCTGGAAGAAGAAGTCNATATTGCAATGGTTGGAAAGTACACTGGCCTTTCTGATGCGTACTTATCTGTCATNAAATCGCTTCAGCATGCAGCNATTGCAGTNGATCGGAAATTACGTATNGATTGGATTGAAGCAAGCGACCTTGAGGAAAGCAAGGATTCTGATGCNTGGTCTCTGCTCGAGAACGCNCATGGCGTNCTTGTTCCAGGTGGCTTTGGCGACCGTGGAATNGAAGGAAAGNTTNTNGCAGCACAATACGCNCGAGAAAATAATGTNCCATANCTAGGAATCTGCTTNGGATTGCAAGTTGCAACCATTGAATTCTGTCGAAATGTGTTGGGAATCAGCGATGCAACTTCCACTGAATTTNATCCAGATGCTGCAAACCCTGCAGTNATNTTCATGCCTGAAATCTCCAAGACACATCTTGGAGGAACAATGCGTCTAGGTTCTCGCCCAACGATCTTCCAAGTNGAGGACTGTGTCACACGCCGCCTTTACGGCGGACAGGCACAAGTGGATGAACGACATCGACATCGCTACGAAATCAATCCTGATCTNGTTGAGCAAATTGAACAAGCTGGATTGAAGTTTGTTGGTAAGGATGAGAGTGGANTGCGCTGTGAAATCTTTGAACTCGANAATCATCCATTCTTNNTTGGNGTCCAATACCATCCTGAATTCAAATCNAGACCNGGNCGGCCAAGCCCTCCATTCCTCGGATTGCTTCTCGCTTCAAGTGGGCAAGAATTACCTTAAGATTCAAGGATGCGAATGACTCGAGTNGTTCGATAACCCTGNAGCAATTTTATGAAACGACGTTGTTGATATTCTTCATCGAGTGATGGATCGCCGGTATCGATACGTACACTGGAGAGGCCGAGAAGTTTTGATGGAGTTGCAACNCCAAGGATTGATTCAAANCCAATGGCTCGAAGAACATCTGGAGAAAGTTGTAAGTTACCTCGGCCAATAAGGAANCCCTGGCCGCCCATTGGAGANAAAAGAAGGAGACGTGGCCCCTCATATCCGTGAAGGTGACTCAACAATTGTTGTTCATTCAAATCAGAATGAATTGTTCCTTTGTGCTGAATATCAATTCCAAGCAGTGTTAATTCTACGTTCAGATGCTCTCCCATTCGTCGTAGTGTACCTCCACTTCCCCAGATGACCATGAGTTCAGGTTCGTCATCGATCAAGTTGCCGATATGATTTGCTAATCCCTCGATCGTATCCGATTCTGAAGCACGTTCGACTTGTTCTTTTGCTCCTTGCATAAATCGTGGACTTGAAGGCGTCCAAGCCTCTCCATACATACGAACCTTCCATTCACCTTTCTGATAGATTTCTTCATCCAAGTCCATAACTTCAGTAATAGCAACCATCAAATCACCTTGAAGGAAAGCGAGTAAGACTTCTGCAGAGGCTTTTGGAGTGGTTGCAAAACAGCCGGAATGCATCTTTACGCCACCAGGAACACCGATTAATGGCGTTTCATTCCCATCAAGGGCATTGACGATATCTCGAGTCGTTCCGTCGCCTCCAGCATAAAGAATCACATCGACTTCTGCTTTGAGAAGGTCTTGAACGAGATGAGATGTATCTTGAGCGGTCGATTCAGTTGGAGATTCTTTTCGCTGTTCATATTCAAAACCGTCAAGCCAATCACCACCCATTCGTCCAGACCATGCCACGATTGTAGGTGAAACACCCACGCGGTTCAGACTTGAAGCAAGTAATTCCTTGAATTTGGAAATACATTGTTGCATTCTGGGTCCTGCTCGATCAACTGCACCGGCCTCACGGGCTTCTTTGGCTCGTCCATCGCTTCCTTTGAAGCCAAGCCGCCCTCCCAATCCAGCATCAGGATTGACGACAATACCGATACGCATATCCATACCGAGTACGCCCTCATTTTCAATCATTGCTCATAGACAAGGGAGAGAAATGATTTGGATTGTATGCAACAAACCGATGTCTTGAAGTTCTCTAAAGCGATGGGAATACATGGTCAAAGAATCGGCTCCCGACGAAATCCTTCTCGATGACATCATGGAAGAAAGTATGAAAAATATCGGGAAAGGAGAAACTGCACCGGTGAAAGAGGAACCCATGAAAGAGGAAACTCCAGAGCAAAGTCCGCTCAATCCTCAATTCGGTTTCAAACTTGAACCAGTTCAAGCCCAAGAAGAAATTATTGTTGCTCCTGAGAAGCAAGAAGAGGAAGTTTTGAAGAAAAAACAAGTTATTCTCGACAAACCGTCACAGAGTATGGATGATGACATCGTCGTTGATTGGTGAATTTAATCGGCGGTTTCATGAAGAAGACCGTCGACCAGTGGTTAGGGGGCGAGTCTATGTCGATGGTCAATGTAACCTTGCCTGATGGAACAGTCAATGAATACGCAGAAGGAATCACTGCTGGAGAAGTTGTCATTGACGCTCTTGGAAAGAAGCATGGATGCCTAGCTGCTCGTATCAACGGTGTTGAGAGAGACTTCTCAGCATCTCTTCATAGCGACTGCAGCGTTGAAGGTATTCTCGCATCCAGTGATGAAGGAATTCATATCCTCCGCCATAGCGCTGCTCACTTACTTGCTCAAGCGGTTATGGAAATCTATCCAGATGCGAAACCAACCATTGGGCCTGCAATCGATCGTGGATTCTACTATGACTTTGCAATGGAACCAATTGCTGCAAGTGATCTCAAAGCAATCGAGAAGAAGATGCATGAGCTTGCTCGACGCAACATTCAGGTAGAAAGAGTTGAACTTGAAGAAGAGGAACTTCGTGATCATTTCAAGTCGAATAAATACAAGATTGAAATTATCGATGATAAACTGGAAGACGGTGATGGTTCGACTATTTACAAGCAAGGCGAATGGTACGACTTGTGTCTTGGACCTCACGTACCCAGCACTGCTAAGTTGATGTTTAGTCGACTCACATCCGTTTCCTCTGCCTATTGGAGAGGCGATCAATCTCGAGAGCAATTGGTTCGAATCTATGGAATCGTAGAGCCAACAAAGGATGCTCTCAAGGCGACATTGAATCGAATGGAGCAAGCAAAGCTTCGTGATCATCGTAAACTTGGCAAGGATTTGCAATTGTTCCACGTTGATGAAGAAGTCGGACAAGGACTGATTCTATGGACGCCTCGTGGAGCGATTCTCCGTCAAGAGTTGCAGAATTTCATTTCCTATCATCTCCGTCGTCAAGGCTACGATCAAGTGTTTACTCCACACATCGGCAAACTCGATTTGTATCGTACATCTGGGCATTTCCCATATTACCAAGAAAGCCAGTATCCGCCGCTTGTTGAACGTGATTTGATGAAGAAGTTGGCTGACGAAGGTTGCTCGTGTTCAGAATTATCCAACATGATGAGTACTGGTGATATCGATGGTTACATGCTCAAGCCAATGAACTGTCCGCATCACGTCAAAATCTATGCTTCTCAAGCACGCTCATATCGGGATTTGCCATTGAGACTCGCTGAGTTTGGTACTGTCTATCGATGGGAGCAATCAGGTGAGATTTCAGGAATGACCCGTGTTCGTGGATTCACGCAAGACGATGCTCACCTCTTCGTTACCGAAGACCAAATCGGAGACGAAGTCATGGGATGTATTGAACTCGTACAGACTATTTTTGATGTTCTTGGAATGCATGATTATCGTGTTCGCGTCGGTTTGCGAGACCCGAACTCCGACAAATATGTTGGAGATTCTGAACGCTGGGATCGAGCAGAAGAAGCATGTCGTGCTGCGGCAGCAAAGCTTGGCGTGAATTGGTCTGAAGAAGAAGGTGAAGCGGCGTTTTATGGTCCAAAAATTGACTTCGTGGTGAAAGATGTTATCGGTCGTGAATGGCAACTTGGAACTGTTCAAGTCGATTACAATCTTCCAGAACGATTTGATCTTTGGTACAAAGGAAACGATGGTGAAAATCATCGCCCAGTTATGATCCATCGTGCACCGTTCGGATCTTTGGAGCGCTTTTGTGGAGTCCTTATCGAGCATTTCGCAGGTAAATTCCCAACATGGCTTTCTCCAACGCAATGTCATATTCTTACCATCTCTGAGAAGCATAAGGGCTACGCTGCTGAAGTTGCTGAGAAGTTAAGAGAGCAAAATGTTCGTGTAAAGATTGATGATGGTGACGATACGATTGGAAAGAAGATTCGAACGCATCGCAAGATGCGACCTGCTTACATGATGATTCTTGGCGATGGTGAAATGAACAATAATTGTGTTTCATTACGATCAAGAACTGGTTCACAAATATCAGATCTTCCGCTTGAACAATTCGTTGAAAACATCGTGAATGAAATTCGTGAAAAAGTTGCAGAACCATCCTTGGTTCCTGATTCAGAGTGAAAAATAACTCATCGAGTTGCGTATTCATTCGCATTCAATTAAAAGGAAAATGTGTTACGAGAATCATGTCGGCTCCACCTATTCTCGACGGTTTTTCCGTCGTAGCGATTGTGCCGCTGATTTTAGCAGCAGCAATCGCCCTGTTGTTTTGGAGAACGGTTGTTCCTCGTCAGTTACGTGGTTTACAGGTTGCTTTTGAGACTGGGCCAAAGCGATATGAAGTCCATACAATCACTTCTTCATTTGGAGAGGCTCGAGATCTTCTTCAAAGCAGAGGAATGCGTTTTGGTGTTGCAACCTATCTTTTTGCTCTGACTGGAGCCCTTTTGCTCTTCTTCGAATATCTGATCACTTCTCAAGGATGGAGTGATGGATACCATGCTCCAAATATTGCACTTGCCTTGATTCTGATTGTTTGGCCAGCAATTATCTCATCTGGATCTTCCCTTGGCGCTCAAATCATCAAACCGATTGGTCATGGTCGAGCTCGGTTGCAAGAAGCAAGTCGCGCTCGATCCTATGCATACGTTGCTCTAACTGTGTTTTGGTTCTGTGGTGTGGCAGTGTTGTATTCTATTCTCGATGCAAGAGACATCTCTTCTGATCGTAAATTGAGTATTTGCCTCCTCCTTGCGTTTTCACCTTCAATCATCGCCTATGGGCGTGTCCTGGGTACATCATGGCAAGCCCTAAGGCAATCATCAGCACAGATTGCTAAAGGAAACGCATCACCATTCCACAACCATATTCCGAATGCTCGTCAACAATTGATTGCACGAATCGTTCATATCAACACCATTGCGATGCCAATTGTTGCAATTAATACGTTGATTTCTCTTGTTGCAATTCTTGTATCCCCTGAGTTGTTTACACATTCTGATCGTGTTCTTGAACTTCCAGAATACAGAGAACAAGCTACAATCATGGAAGAAGGTGGTGTGCTTGGTTTCTTCCTCATCGAATTGTTTTCCAACATTTCAGAACCTAGTCTTCGAGTTCCTCTGGTTTCAGCAATTCTGTTGTTCCTGCTTCTCAACGTTGCCCTTGTTGGTTTCCTCTTCGTTTATGAAGTTGCAAGAATTCTTTTCTTAGATGTTCAGGATGTTTCTGGAAGAGGAGGAATCCGACTCGCAGACAGCCGATTGCTTCGGGCAGAACGCAGTCAACAAGCCAAAGTCCTAAACTTCTGTTTCACTGGTTTTGCAGGTCAGTCCATGCTCCTATTGGCATTGGCTATGATCACATTCTGGGACTCAAGTTTCTTGCCTCAAGGCGATAAATGTGGAGCCTGGGAAGACACGTTGTGTACCGTCGTTACCAAAGATGCAATGGAGGAACTGACATGGATGCTTGCAGCAGGTGGACAAATTGGTTTCCTTTTCATTTGGCTAACATCATTACAAGTCGGCTCAAAACTTGATGACATCTCTTTTGATGCTTCAATAAGTGAACAAAGAGACATGCTAACGCAGATGGAAGATGTCATTTATCTCAAGCAGAAACCATTTACTGAATTGGTTGCAAAAGACTCATGGACACGTGCGATCGAACAATTTGATGACATTCTCAATACGAGTGAAGATTCGATGAAAGGGCTCGATTTATTGAGAGAAACTGGGGCTCGAATGCAACTTTATGCAGGTTTGAATCGATGGGAAGAAGCGGAAGAATATGCCGTCTCTATGCTCGCCCTCCAAGGCGGCCGTGAAGCCCAAGTTGCTCGGTTAGTACTGGCTGCTGCAAGCATCAGTCAGAGAGACTTACCAGAAGCAGCACCACGTCTGTCCCTGCTCAACAAGAGTGATGTTGAAGCCGCCCGCTTGCATTGGTTTGCTGCTGTTCTTAATCCGAAAAGAGAAGTTCCTGTGGTTTCTCAACCGATTCTCAGCATCGATCCATTGATGAGAAGAAACATCGATTTGTTGCGACGCACATCTGTTGGTGAACCTCAACCTGCAAAGGCAACGAAGAATTCTCCTGCTTACAGAATGATGCTCCTTGGTGATTGTGCGAGAATGCGTTTAGCAGGTCGTCATGAAGAGGCGATAACAATGCTTGAAGATTTTATGAAGAAACATAAGGATCATTCGAAGTATCCGACTTCAACATGGTCTCAAGGAAAAGTTGTGCTTGCTCTCATGCATTTGGATGGAAATCGCCCCAATACTGCTGTTCGTCTTGCTCGTGAATTACGAACTGCTGAACCTCGCCATCCTCATGTTCGTTCCCTTGTTAGAATCCTTCATGAATTAGGTCATATGGATGCAATGGGAAGTGAAGCGACTGGTATTACGATGCTCATTGATGCGGGAGGAGACTGGATGAAGAATTGGCCACTCGTCCATACTGTTCAAATTCCACCTCGATTAAGCAGTTCTCGATCTCTCAAACATGCCGCTACAGCTAACGTTTGGATTACACACTCACCCGAACAATCCGTTTCCAAATATTACAATAAACGGTCTGCTTGGAAGAGAATCCCGTACAATTCAAATGAGAAGGAAGCCCCAATAGGGCTCTATCTTCATCTCTATGGAATCATTGCTACTATCGGGGGAATGCCTGTTGATCTTGGACTACCAGCAGGGCTTGATATTGAAGCACTTGAGAGAAGAGACCTTCTTTGATCAGACTCGCCTTCGTAGGCGTTCCATTGCTGCATCCGCTTGACCGAGTTGTTCCAAAGCATCAGGTATTTGCCCTTCTTTGAGTCGATCTTCTGCGAGAGCAATTGCTGCATCTGTGTTCTTCATGTCCTCGTCGGTTGGTGGAAGATTCGAGGCTTCGCATTGATTTCGCAGAATGGCCCATTCTTCTCGAACGAATGTCAACAACGTGGTTGCTTCATCTTGTTCGTTACCAAGGGCATCGAGATCGATGGTTAATCGTTCGAGCAACGTTGCAGCATGACTCCATTGTTGTTCATCCGCTGCTTTTTGAACAGATTTGAAACGGAGCATCCACTTATCTGAATCCGAGAATCCTTCGAAGCGTGCGAGGAGTTTCTTTCGCTGACGCAAAGCACGACGAACGCTGTCCATAGCCTCACGCTCAACGTTGATGACTCTCATGATACCTTCTCCCAAACCAATTGCTTGGCCAGTATCGCCTGCTTCAAGGGCTGTTTCCGCCTGTTCCATTCGGTTCTCAAGATCTGATGTATCAAATCCATCTGTTGCTTTCAGTGCCTTTGCTGCATCTTTCAAGACGACTTCTGCGCGTTCCTTTGCGTCACCGTCTGCTTGCAGTTGAATCGGAATGACGACTGCGAGTTCGAATGCTTTCTTTGGAGCCTCGCGCTCGAGTTGCTTACGAGCATCTCGTATGATTTGCCTCATGTTATCGATAGCAGCCCCTGATTGTCCTGTCAATAATCCGTTGGCATGATTGATGGCTTCCTCGGCCTGAGCCCACCAAGTAACAATTTCTTGTGCTCGCATCTTCGCCTGACGGTACAAGGCTTCTGCTTCTCTTAAGGAACCAAGAGAGGCTTCTCTTTGACCCATTTCGTATGATTTCCTTGGACGCTTTGCAAGAGGCGTGAGATCTTCTGCATGCTCAATAACTGCCAATGCTTCTGTACGAACAATATCCACGTCTCCAGCAAGAGAAAGAGAACGCTCAATGTCCTCATCTGCTTCAACAAGTAGACGCATTCCGTAAGCAGGATCAATATGTCCTTCTTCCTTCGCAGTCGTGACCAAACTGCTAGCTTGGTCGACTGCAGCTCCTTCTGAGCGAAGAATGAGAATACGATTTTCCAATCGATCAAGTTCTGTTCTGAAAGCTTTCCTTTCGTGGCGTAAATTGTCTCCAGCAATCCAAAGATAAGCAACGTGAAGAAGAACTACAGCAGCCAATATTGGATGCAACCAATCACTTGGAGAATTAATCCACGTTTCTTCAGCCCTATCCCCTACTAGAACACCGAGGACGGTTAGACCACCAAGAGCGGTCATCATTGCTCGGAATCGCATGACATCGATTCCCCCTCGTAGTGTTTTAGCGGAACCTTGGTACATCGAAAAACCAAGACCCAACAATAGCACTGCTGCAAGTATATCACTCACCTCGGTTCCATAGGAACGTATTGAGAACATCACTAAAAATGGCCAAAATATGCTGCATGCTGCACCTACTCGTGTTCTTGCCTTTGGATCATCGAGAATCAAATCTTGAAGGACAATACCCCAGAGGATGACAAGTATCGGCATTCCCAAACCGGAGAGAAGTTCTGCATTTCCAGAGAAGGCATCCTTCAGCGTGGGCCAGGCGAGCCATACCGCTCCAGAGAGGCACATTAAGGCACAAATCGTACTCAGGCGTTCGATTCGTTGTATGCGAAGGAGACGTTCAGCCTTGATGGCATCCTCTACATCTCCCCAGAGCATAAGTTGACGGACGGGTGTTTTCGTCATGAAACCACCGACGATTTGCATCCAAACCGGCAACAATGTTCATGGGTATGCTTGGATGGTTGGCATAGAAGGGGACTTGAAATGAAAGGGCTCATCACGATGGACGATTTAACCAATGAAGACATTCTCAGCATTCTGGAAGATGCTGCACGTCTGCTTCCAGTAGCGAGGGGAGAGACATTTCTCCCTCTACTTCAAGGCAAGATTCTAGGCAATCTGTTTTTCGAACCAAGTACTCGTACACGTATGTCATTTGAGACTGCAATGAAGCGATTGGGAGGTGATGTAGTCAATCTAGGTGATGTCAAAACCTCTTCAGTTGTCAAAGGCGAAACACTGTTTGACACCATTCAGATGGTTGATGGCTACACAGACATCATCGCCATGCGCCATCCAAGACAAGGTGCTGCACGATACGCCCAGGATGCTGCGCGTGTTCCAATTCTAAATGGAGGAGATGGTGCTGGACACCACCCTACACAAACCATGCTCGATCTGTTTACTATACTCCAATCGCATGGAACCCTAGAAGGATTATCTGTTGTCCTTGCCGGGGACCTTCGGTATGGGCGAACTGTCCATAGTTTGTCTCATGCATTGGTTCGATTTGGTTGCAAACTTATTCTCGCATCACCCGAACTTTTGCGTATGCCAACCGAGATCATCGAAGACTTGCGAGAACATGGCGCTGATGTTACGGAGACTGAAGACCTCCTTGGAAATATCAACGAGGCTGATGTCGTCTACATGACTCGAATTCAGAAAGAACGCTTTGCTGATGAAGATGAATACACAAAGGTTGCAGGAGCTTACAAACTTCATGCACGTGATGTTGCAAATGTGAAGGCTGAGATGATTATCATGCATCCACTTCCTCGTGTTGATGAAATTCATCCAAGTGTTGATTCAACACGACATGCACGATATTTTGAACAAGCATTCAACGGAGTTGTCGCTCGAATGGCGCTTCTTTGCAGATTGTTGAACATCGAAGTTCCTGCTGATATTCAAGGAGGTGAGGCTTGATGGCTGACGAGCACAACATGCGAAGAGTCACTGCGATTCGGAATGGAACCGTTATCGATCACATACCATCGGGACAATCCTTGAAAGTTCTCGAACTTCTCAACATCGCTCGCGATACTTCAGTACCTGTTTCCTTAGTGATGAACGTACCTTCGAAGAAAATGGGTTCAAAGGACATTGTGAAAGTCGAAGATCGTGAATTGACACAGACTGAACTCGATCGCCTAGCTCTTGTGGCACCTGACTCGAGTATTGCAATCATTCGTGCATATACTGTTGCAGAAAAGTTGACCGTTAATCTCGGAGAAGAAGTGCGTAATGTTGTTCAATGCACATTCTCAAACTGTATTACTCAGAACCTACGTGAACCACTTCCACATCGACTACGAGTCACCAGTACGGATCCTCTCACACTTCGTTGCCACTATTGCCAACGACCACAAGATTTGGATGAATTGATTCACAACCTACTCTAAATCTACGTCGAGTAAGTCACGCATATCACATGCCTTGCATGTTGCCCCTGATGTAGGAGAGCCACAGCGTTCACATTTCATTGGTTGAGAACGAATCGGCGCAGGTTCTTGCTTTGCTACCATTTTGATGTTGTCAGCCATTCGTACAAGACTATGACGTGTACCCGGGACATCTTGTTCCATTTGTGCAACAAGATCTCTGTATCTCCACCGAAGAGCTCCTTGTGCGTAGGGACATTCTTCATGATGCATTGGAAGTTGTTTATGCATTGCAAGAAGATGGATTTCTTGTTCTGGTATCCATCGAAGAGGAACGATTCTTGGAGGTAATCCATCTACTGGTGAATCGGTATGAGGTGCGAGGCGAAGAGTTCTGTCAATGTCTCCATTCGCCATGTTCATCAAAACTGTTTGAGCCATATCATCCAAATTGTGTCCCAGGGCCATGACGTCTGCATTCACTTGTTGTGCAAGTGCATTGATTCCTTGTCTTCGAAACACACCACAGTATGAGCAAGGCATTGTCGAAGCATCTGCATTTTTCTCAGTGACCATAGGCAAACGGCGAACAACTTCGTCCATTTGGTGGAATTCAAGAGATTCATATGAAGTGGTGATGAATTCAACTCCAAGGTCTTCACAGAGATCAATGGCACATTGCATCGATGGTGGGCGGTATCCTTCAATACCTTCATCCACACATCCTGCAACGATTCGAACATCACGGCGTTTACCAACGAGATCAACAAGCATTGTTAGCAACACAGCGGAGTCCTTTCCACCTGAAATTGCTACGAAGATAGTTGTGGTTTTTGATTTATCAAGAACGAGCTGCTTACGCAGTTCTCTTCCAACCTTTTTCCGGATAGATTGCTCAAGATGAGAGCCACAGAGAACTCGCCCTGAGTAGGCTTGCTCTACGACTGCATCCTTTCCACAGACATCACAGACAGGCGTCTGGAAAAGTGTCTGTGCGGGTTCCGCCATGGCAATTGGTCTCAATTCCACCATTAAACGCCTCCGATTGGTATGCATTGAGAAATAAAAATTCCAATTGAAAATTTTAAAATCCAATTGGAAAATTACGGATATTATCGGGATTTCACGCCTTCATAAGCGCGGTAAAACCATTGAGCATTCTTCTCCGCGCCCGTTAAAATCTCAAAATGCAGTTGGAATTTTCAAACAGGTCAACAAATCCCCCTACGGGGGAAGAGTTTCGGGAAAGTTCTTGAATGGTATGCAGTTGTGAAGAGGTTTGAGCAACCATGCTGGACAGTGTTTTTTCTGGTCTTTGTGAAATCAAAGATGCACAACATGTTCGGCTTTTCGATCAGTTCGGAAACCAATACGGCGCTACCAAGCGATGGCCAGAATCACTTGAAGAACAGCGTGCTGAATGGGCTCAATGCGCTTCAGTCGCCTCATCTTTTGGACTTGGAGAACTGCATGAAGTATGGATCGAATCAAGACGGCTTACCGTCATTGATCAAATTGATACAGGCGTTTTTGCCGCTCTCTCTGGCAAAAACGGTACGAAAGGTATGTGGCGTTACCAACTTACACGTCAACGACAGCGAATAAACGCAACAAAAACACAGGTGATTTGATGTTTGATTTACCACACAGCGAACAAATTGATGAAGAATTGAACGTATCCCCTGGTACGATTCAACCGTTTGAAAACGGTTACATTACCACCTGGGTTGGTCGAAGAAAGACTCCCTATGGCCACAGACTTGTCCGAGCAGGACGAATCGTTGGTTGGCTCTGTGAAGGAGACAGTGCAACGAAACTGCTTGGTGGAGCCGATGCACGAAAGGCATTGGAAGCAGCAGAGGAAGGAACCCACAGACTTGTTGGCTATGCTTGTTCACTCAGAGGCCTCGGCTCACTAGCAACACTCATTCCTGAGGCTTTTGAATTTCAAGCGGATGCACAAGGACTTTCAGCAGGCTCATCATTAACCGATCGACTCTTTGCAAGAAATATTTCAGCTGTTCTTTCGACACTCGAAGGATACGACCATGTCCGAGGAGCACTTGCAGCAGATCAAGGAATCCTTATCGATAGTGCGGGCACGTTACCGGGTAAAGCAGAAGACCTTGCCTCAAGTATCTCCTCACTTTCTGATTCAATGGTTTCGCATCAATCTCAATTAGGCGGTACTGAACAAGGCTATGCTACCTTGAAGATGGGTGATGCCTCTGTTTTACTTGCTTCAAGCAGTACGATTGTAATAGCAATATGGACTGAACTTGACACCGACCATGCACGACTTTTGACAGACCTTACTGCTCAACTTGATGGTGAGATTGGCACCTATGCAGAAGGAGCAGCAACACTACCTGATGGATTCATCCTCAGAGAAGGAAAGGGAGGTTCCGATGCTGTAATGTCGATGCTTGCTGCAGCCCTTGAAGAACAGGTCACAGGTCATCTCAAGGCAGGTGCCAGTGACAAAGCAGTATCGCTTGCCGTGGTGAAAGGAATTCCAGTTGCAATGGCTGCAAACGGACAATCATTTGACGATGCTATGATGGGATTGACTGAAAGCAAACGCATTCTCAAACTCCATCGTCTTGCATCTGGAACAACTGTTTCTTCCTCTACTGGTGATGTTGAATCCTTCTCATTGGAAGCGTTCGTCGAAGCCCTTTCATCGGTGCGGACACGTTCTGAAAAGCGTAAAGAGACCATGAAGCATCGTCTCATGACCATGTTTGGATTTGAAATTGGGCTCGACCTTGTTCGTCAACAACGAAGCAAGGTATCAATTCGGATCGATGGAGCAGAGGCGAGCAAGGGCTTACCAGCAGCTTCACCAGTTGCTGGTGTCGATGCTGGCTTAAGGCGACGATTGGAAGAAGCTGAACTTCGTGCAGATTCACTTATGCGAACAAATGCTGGATTGACTACGCAATTACAAGATTCTGAAAAGCAACGAACCCAGGCTCTCGTTCGACTTGAGGAAATCAAGGAATCTTCAGGCGATCAATCAGTAACAATTCAATCAAAGAATGATGAACTGAATCGAGTTCAAGTCACCGTTTCAGAATCAAGAACCAGGATGGAACAAGCAGAAGAACGATCGGATCGTTTGTTGCGTCGTGTAACTGAACTTGAACACCAACTAAGTGAACGAGCGGGCGAACTTGCAAAGGCTCTTGGAAATGCAACAAGCAGTGAAGCTCTTCGAAATGAATTAGAAGAACTCTCATCGAGTGAAGCATCCACACGTGCAGAACTTGAATCGAATGCTCAAAAGTTAGCATCTGTCCGTGATCAGATCGATACAGAGGAGAGACGACTACGATCTCTTGAAGAGCAAATTTCTTCCATGCGAGAGCGTCAAGCAAATGCGAAGACTGAATCGAATACCTCAGAAGAAAAGGTTCGTGCTGCACAAGCAAAACTTGACCAAATCGAAGCTGAAACAATCGCAAGTCGAAGAAGAGCAGAAGAAGAGCGACATCGCCTTGCAGAAGATGAAGCACGAAGGATGCAACTCCACTCTGAAATGCGTGAATTAATGACTGAGCGTCGAGACATCTTGACTGAATTGGGCAATCTCGGCGCTCGTAGAGGAAACGCAGAAACAGAATTATCTGGACTCATTGGTCGAGCAGAAGCCCTTACTGAAGCCCATGAAGAGGCGGTTTCTGATATCGCTGAGGCTGAACGATTGAGAGCACGACTTTCAGAAGAGCCACTTGCTCAAGCATTACTTAACGATGATTCCACCTTCAAAGGATTAGGGCCTGTCATTGAACGTCTTGAACAA
This sequence comes from Euryarchaeota archaeon TMED117, assembly GCA_002171315.2. GTDB lineage: Archaea > Thermoplasmatota > Poseidoniia > Poseidoniales > Poseidoniaceae > MGIIa-L2. The sequence continues at coordinate 18,020 of NHFS02000069.1, forward strand.
GCACGAACTCTTGGATATTCAGTTATTCTACTCGATCGGGCAGTTGAGCGAGCGTTGCAAGTGGTTCAATCCACTGTTGATCATATTGCTGCAACGCCAAGAAATCTCCTCAGCAGTGAAGTAATGACGCTGCTTGAACGACAGGTCCCTCAAACAGCAGGAGCTGTGCGTGGACTTGCTCGGTGGTCAGTTCAACAACGATTGGAAAATCAACTCGGAGAAACCGTAGGACACCTCATCTTGGATTTGGAAGGTATTCTCGAAGATTACGATCGTTCGATTACAATGTTGAGACGTATGCGAAATGTCCTTGACCAATTAGGCCAACTTGGAGCACCACCAGAAGAAATCGATGCTCTACGAATGAATTGCATGCGTCCTGAAGCGTTACCAAGTGTTGCTGTAGAGACTCGAAGATTAATTCGTATAGCACTTGATGATATTTATCTTGAAGCAGATCAAAGAGATGCTGGTGAAGCCATTGCTCTTGAACAGACTGCAGGTGTGCTTGAGGAACTGCTTACACAAATTGATGCATCTGGACTGACAAAGGGTGTGCCAAGGGGTGCTATGTGGGATTTCCAACGAGACGGTTATCTTCCGTTTGAACGAACTGCCATCCCAGTAGGCCAGAGAACACCTGTCACGGATGATATGATTCAGCACATTCAGCCAACGCTCATCGTTGATGAGAGTGTATCTCTTGATGCACAACCTGCTCCAGAAGTCATTACAGAAGGTGGGTGGGAAGAAATGCCTGCCCCTATCGACGAGGAAAAACCTGTAGTGGAAGATGAACATCTCCCTGAAGTAAGTCGTCCAATGGAAGAAGATAGAGTTGACCTTGAAGCAGAATTAGCTCGTCTTGATGCCGAGAGGAATTTACGTGGAGAAACGGCACCTGAAGTGAAGGTTGATCCTCATCTTGCTGCATTAGAAAATCAACTTTCAGAATTGGACTTTTGAGGCGATAACATGACTGAGGCTTTGCTTGGAAGAAACGAAATGGTTGGTTCAAGATATCCCATGTGGGTTGACAGAGTCATCTTCATTCTTGCAATCGTTGGTTTTGTATTCCTAAACCAATACATGTGGGATCAGATAAGTTCAACCTGGATGCAATGGATGGCTTCTGTAGGATTAGCCATTCTCCTACTCATCATGACCGAAGTAAGTGGAAGAATGATCCAAATGCTACGAGTAAATTCTTGACTAGAATTCCTTTTCTTTTACTGGAGCCTCTGTCTTGTTTCCAAGAGATTCAATCAAGCCCCAAACTCTCTGCCAAGGAATGAAGAAGCGCAGTAATGCGATGATGCTCAAGAAAAGAAGCGCAGATATGACCAGTCCATAGGTCAAGGACAATTCAATGGATTCTGAAACTTGAGCAGCCCATTGGCTACCAGTTGATGAACTCACAACTTCAAGAAGAACGCTGTGGAATCCAAGAGCAATCATCGTCACTAGACCTGTGATGGTGAGGAATCCTGCAGTATGACGCAGATGTCCGTTGAGGACGTTATCCATTTGTTTAACGTATTCAGGATCTCTTTTACAAGATTCGGGTAACCTGTACGCATATTCGAGGTAACGAATGACACCAAAGCCAGATTCTTGGAACACCATAATCAAAACAGCGATAAGAATCAAAGATAGTTGTTCAGGCGTTACCAAGTCAAATCCAAAGATACCAATGGTTGGATCACTCACCTGTGTTTCAAGTGTTTTCAGATTCGCCCCCCAATCCCCTAACTGAGTCTTAATCAATGGGAATGTAAGGATTGCATGTATACCTAGGAAGAGAAGAGTAAATCCAATCGCCCAACCAATTGAGCGTCGAGATAGGCCCCATATACCACGTGTTCCCATGATAACTGGTAAAAGGTAGACAAAGAGGATAACAAGTGATAAAATCATCAATAAAGGCCATTCAAGCGTTTCCAATTCACCATCAGTTGGGGGTCGGAAATCAAGTGAGAAAATCATTGATGGGACCCATGTCAAGAGAAGGCGACCGACTAAGGATACCATGAGTAGAATGATGAATCCAAGTTTGATTCTCTGTTGAAGTTTTGGTGATTGGAATGCCATCAATGCCATCGAACCACCAAGAAGGAGACCGAGAATAATAGGGACATAAAATCGAGCAAGCCCTTGTCTTCCTTCCCCGGTAATCCAATCACCTATTGGAACTTCACCAACGAGCGATTCAAGTGTATCAAAGACCATTGTGTGGTCGATACTGTTGACAACATAGGTTGAGACGACCTCAAGATACATCCAAACAAGAGCAATGGTTGCTATTACTTGCAGAGTGATGATTTGCCATTGCTTTCTCAACATTTTGAGATGGAGCGTACGTGGCCGTCCACCAAGAAGAGAAACATCACTCTGAGGATCNACTTCACCTGCCATCTAGAANCCCCTCACTTGCATAATNGCNTGAGACAAATCCATGTCNGGCATCCAATCNATCACTTGTGCNCCTGATCCTGCCANAGTTGTCAATCGATTTTGTCGCTCAAGTTTGAGAACTTCATACGACATTCGAGGAATACGNGANACGAGNCGCTCGAAATCNATACTTGATGGCGATAGNACGGTGACTTCGTGGCCTCGTCCGACTAAGTCNCGAACTGCTGCNGGNACTGTACCGTCTCCTTCGCATGATGAGATNATGAANACAGGACTNCCTCGACTAAATCGACCGCTAAGTGAATTCGTTACTGCCTGCAANGGCATGCTNCCCTCAGGCTTTACNCCTGCAAGAGAACTGAGGATTTTGAAATACTGCTTATCNCCGGTATCTGGAGGAAGATATGACAAACCATCNCCATAGATGCTCAATGCNACGCTGTCACGTCGTTTCAAGAAGAATGCTGCAAGGCTGGCTGCACTTACGGTTCCCATTTCGAGTGGATTCTTNAGAACGGTTCCGATTCGNGATACATCTCTTGAGTCCAGCAAAATGTAGAGATCGGTAACCGCNTCTCGACACTTTTCATTGACCATCAAATCACCAGTTCGAGCAAATGCTTTCCAATTGATGTTCTTGAATGGATCTCCTGGAACGTATTCTCTCAATGAATAGAATTCAGAACCTTGNCCTGGTGTCCTCAANGTTGTTGCTCCAGTGTACATCTTTGGAGTACGAGANCGGAGGAATGCTTCCTCGACTTCCTTNATCTGNGGGAAGATGACAATGTCTGAGTGATGATCNACATACATGTCTTCCACTCCAAGATTGAANGTGTTTCGAACACGGAGGGAAACAGGNCCGATTGAATAATGTCCACGGAGAGGGCATCGCAAAACGTAACGAATACGTGCACTTTCACCAGGTTTGAGATTAAGACGCATTTGATTNAATCCACTTCTAAGCTTCATNTCATGAGGAATATTATCGTATACATCGAGTAGTTGAGTNCGACGATTACTTCGATTGGTGACGAGCAGTTCAACATACAAGTCATCNCCTTTGTACAGGTTATCAGCTGAAAGCGTACGTTGNACTTCGATATCACCNTGTCCAGANACCCATGAATTCACGACGATGAACGTGATNAAAGCAAGACCAAGAATCATCATCTGATTGTTGGTAATCATCATACCAATGAGAATCAGTGCGATACCGCCTGTGAAGGTGAATGCTGCTTTNCGTGTCCACATAGTACTCACCTACGCCCCCACGCTTTGATGCGTTTCACAAGTGCAACAGATTGTTCTAGAGAATACTTTCCGGGTTCAATTGCAAATTTAGCAAGAACCGGATCTTGGATTAAACCGACCAATTCCTTTGCAGACATTGCATGGAATTCATCCCTTGTCAATCCATTCTGATTACGAACCTTCGAAAGGAATACCTGCCGTATTTTCTCAGTTTTCGCATAATATGTGTATCGATTAGCGTCACCAAATCCGTAATAGATGATGCTGAATATGTGACGCCATGGTTCTGGATCACGCTTCTTGAGAAGGACTCCCTCGAATGTNATGAANAGCACAACAAACAATGCTAGCATTGCAAGTCCTTCGCCAGTGAAGTAAACGAGTAGGAAGTAAACGGTGTTGTAAGAATCTGCTAAGAGAGCATTCTGTGGNTGTCTGCTTTCGTCAAAGATGACCATTGCATTTTCAGCAGGCTGACCAGTTTCGCCATCAATTGTACTCATCAATGATTCAGCAATGACATCAAGNGCCCACTTACGATTGTCATTCGCAGGCACGAGTTTCTCTGTATCNCCATATTTNCCTTCGTTGAATCCCTCNTAGTCGTAAATGGCGTTNATNAGTGAACTACCATCTGCGATGAAGAACACTCTGCCACCTTCATCAGGATCGCAAGTCGATGATGCACATGCTTCGATTGAGAGATTGAATTGNCCCCAGAGGTCTGGAGTCTCGCTGGTTTGTTCGTTACCAACCCAAAGCTCGCCGTCACCATTGACATCAACAGTTGCTTGATTGCTTGTAACTGCACGAACGTTCACATCGTTTAGAGCGCCTTTAACACCAGGAACAATCTCAAGTCCNGTTACGTTGTTGAGAAGCATAGTGTATGTTGCATTGTATTCAATTCGNCCGAGTTCACCTGAACTCTTNACCCAATGATGAGAGCAAATACCNGCCTCTTCTAAAGTCATAGATTGGCCATCGAGTTGGTTGCAAGGNTGTGGACCAGTAACGCCAGACCAACGCTCATGCTGATCTATTGTGGTTNGGTCAAGCGTTGTTCCGTTCATTCCACAAGGGCTTTCTTGCATACACATCCAGATGTAATTATAATCTAATTCAGCAACATAATTTGTATCNTACAACTGATATCCTGAATAACGCACTCCGTACGCCTCACCAATGCTTCCAGCATAACCAAAGTCTTCGAGAACAATAACGGTTCCACCATTGTCAACAAATTCTACAATTGCATCAACTTCNGAGGGGGAATACCCATCTTCTGTTGCGATTGTAATGAAACCGTCTTCATCAAATTGAGGGAAAGAGAGCGTGTCCCTTTCAACACCCGCAACAACGAAGGTTGTATTCCGAGGATCTTCGATATCTGCCAGTAAGAGTGGACTGCTCACAAGTGATCTTGTTTCAATGCCCATATCATTGATGTCTTCACGGAATGCAGACATATCATCCCAGTCATCATCGTATGCAGACAGTTGATTCGACTGACTGATATTGATAAAATTCTGAAGAACGGTGAGAAGAAGGATGCCGAGAACAGCCCAGAATGCAACCTGAAGACCGATTCGGTTCAGATTCCTTGCTC
>NHFS02000063.1 GCA_002171315.2 Euryarchaeota archaeon TMED117
AAGACTCTATCCGCATGCTTTGTTTGAACGCCCCAAGGAGGATTCATTACCGCTATATCGACTGGTGAATCAACTTCGATGGAATGGCCATTCACAACATGCTTTATCGATCTTAAGAATGGATTTCCTTCGACTTCAATAATATTCTCTTCGATCACATCGATGGCTGACTGGTCACATTCAACCATGGTAACTTGCTTCGCACCAAGGAATGCTGCACCAATTCCAAGCACTCCATTTCCAGCACCTAAATCAAGAACATGTTTTCCTTCGAAGGAATCGCCCAGATGAATTTTCGTCAACCATGCAGCTGCAAGGTTTCCTTCAGTAGGATACTGTTCGAGTTCGACCGAGTGGCAAGGATGTGGTTTGAGGGATGACAGACGCATCGCAAGATGCCTCTGACGCATATCTTCACCAACGTCGTTGTTGTTGACCGAAATTCTGCTGATTGAATTGCTGTTGTTGTTGTTGCATTCGAGCAGCATATTCTGCTTGTTGCATGGCTTGTTGGTTGCTCATCATAAGTGCAATTTGGCGGATTTGTTCAGCCTCAATTCGCAGTCTCGCAAGGAGTTGTTCACCTGGCTGCTGCCCGCCACAGAAACGGCAAAATCGGGTTCCATCATTCAGTGATTGTCCACATGTTACGCAAAAGCCCATTTCTTCACCATCCTTTCCTGTGCACTGACAATTATCAACCTTTCACTTGTTTAGCCCATCGAAGTCAGTTCCAAAAAGACAGGCCATGTTTCAAATCCAACCGCTGTTGCTCGCTCGTTGATGCTATTCCATCGAGGATCATCCATCATTTCACTTGGTTCAATGCCGCTCGCAAGAAGTTCTGATACGAGGGCTCTAAATTCGATTTCAATTTCAGATTGTGGAGGTTTCGATTCTTCAGAGGTTGGTGGAAGGGGTACAGAATCCACAACAGGTTCAATTGAATTTTCAATAGCGTTCAATTCTTCACCAGCAGCTTGCATATCACCAAATCCAGAATCTGTTGCCTTTGTAATTGCATCTTCTACATTCTGTGGTTCATCAGAAGATCCATCATCAATCGATGGCAGTGGCACTGATACATGTTGTTGAATGACGACATCTGATTCCATAACGATCTCAGGAGGGGCAATTTCTGCAACCTCTGGAATGGTTTCCTGAACAACAGGTTCTGGTGTTGCAGGTTCCACAGCACGACCAACGCCGAGAACCTCTGCTTGTTGTCGCGCCAATTCAGCAGCTTGTCTTCTTGGCAGACTTACGAAACACTTGTTTGGAACAGATGATGGTGGGAATGGCAGATAATATCGTTCGATTGCGGGAAGTTCTGGGTGCCTGAAACAGAGCATGTTGATGTTTTCAAATCCTCTTTGAGCAGGAACATCGACTGAGAATGGAATTGGTTGAATTGTTATTGAAGCCCGAACCCACTTTTCAGTCGTGACGAGGTGTTGCATCCACGGACCTAAATCACTCGTTGCAAGGTCAAGGAATTGAAACGATGCATCTCGTGGATTGAGTCCTTGTTCCTGCAAAAGTCGAGCTTCTGCCCTTGGCCGATGGAAGACGCCGATAACGGGTTGACCATGTTCAACCATGTCTCCATGCAATTCCAAAATTTTACGTTCTTTACGAGGGCATATGAGCATAATTTGCATACGAGTTGCCTCGTTGTCGTAGATATCTCCCCATCGTTTTGTAGCTTCTGATTGAAGTCCATCGATGGTCATGTTTGGAATCATTGCGGTTATGCCCATGCCCTCACCAGTCCGATGATACATCGCTTGGATTTATGTCTACTGATGGAATGTGGCCTTCAGCGATGGCTCGTTCTGCTAGTAGGACCACACCCCCGGCTGCTCCACGGATGGTGTTGTGAGAGAGTGCTTTGAATTTGACAATGGTGCCCTCAACCATCTCAACATGAACGCAGGTCTCCATTCCTGCGAGCAAATCCTGGGACGGATCTGGATTTGATGACTGTGATGAGCCCCATAAATGAACTTCTCTTGAAGGGGGTTCTTCGAGGACGATAAGTGGTTTCGGAGGGGAACTCGGAAGTTTGCTCAAATGACTGTAATTATGGCTTCGAAGTAATGAATTTATTTCTTCAACTGTTACGTTTGCATCAAGTTCAAGTTCAACATTGACGATGTGCCCTTCCTCTNCATCAACTCGTGTACATACAACNTCCCATTCAGTATTGAGTTGAAGAATTCGTTCAGCCTCTTCGATCAACTTCTGNGCTTCTCCTTCTATCTCGTTACCAATTGCTAATTTCCTTTNTTCGTCATCAAATAAAAGCGTCCAACCAGCGCCAGATAACGCNTGTTCACTACGTATTTTTACGTGNTTTACCCGATGATGTTTTGCGATGATATGAAGTGGATGAAGGACAGGGATCAGCGTGCAATTTGTAGCACATGCAAGCAGTCCAAGTTCTCCTGGCCATTTCTCCAGCGCNTCAGGATTGACATCTGCAACAACGAGAGGNACTTCTGGATGCATNCGGTANGCACTAGCATTTGAGAATACAACCAAGCCGCTNNTGGTCAAGTGNGGCTCAATTTTTTGAGCAGGGCCACTGGGTAAGGCACTGAATACAATTGTNACTCCNAGNGCCTTCAATCTAAGNGGAAGTTCNGGAGAATGNACGTCCAGAATTGGNTCNGATAAGAGGTCNAATGAATNAGGTCGCTTGTGTTGCAATCTCCAATCCAANTCGCTCAGTNATCGTCCNTGCNCTCGTCCAGCNATNGCCACTAAATCGAACCATGGATGTCTCGCAAGCCNTTGTTGCATTCTCTGTGAAACAAATCCTCCAGCCCCAAGTATTGCAACACGGGTCGAAGGCATGTTNTCTCCAAAGCATGGATGTTTTAGTCCCTTGCTCGTTNCAAGGTTGGAAAGCATATCTTCAAATGCTTCTTTTCCAACGCAGAGATATGGAGAACAAAATCACCATCCAAGCGTTTGCCCACTGTGACGGCCCATGTGGCGTCTATGACCCTGCTAGTGCCCGTGTTGCGGCAGAAGCAGTNCAATCAATGACCAAGAAAATGGTCGCTTTGAGCGNAGGCGATGCAGATTGTAGCTCTGCATCATACATTAACACAATGAGCAGATTTGCAGCCATCAAAGAGGAAGAAGCACAAAAGTGCAAGAAGGAACTTCTCGTACTCTGGACTGATTTCTTCAAGCCTCAACACCTTGAATCACTTCCTGACCTCCATGACACATTCTGGCAAGCAGCAAAACTTTGCTCCGCTTGTAAGGTCGAAGTTTCNGAACAACACGCTCAAGAACTTATGGACGCAGTTGAAAACATTCACAAAATGTTCTGGTCNGTAAAGGGGCGAGAAGTCTCTTGGATTCGTGCAAGTTGAGGGTTTAAACTTGAACACAATTGCTGTAGTCGTTAACGGCGACAGCATGTGGCCCACTCTAAAACATGGNGACANATTCGATGCTTTGGTCTATTCAGGCCAGGAGATCAANANAGGAGAGATCATTGTTTTCAGAGATCCAACGCACACTTCTCGTATTTGTGTAAAACGGGTTTTGCATATCAAACCCAATGGATTGTTTGTCGAAGGAGATAACCCAGACCCNACTGCTTCAACCGATTCTCACAACTATGGTTTGNTTTCCTTTGACCTATTGATTGGAATGAAGCGATAATTTACCTCTTCCAAGTTCAGCGTCAACAGGATGAGGGAACAATCGTCGAATAATGAGTTTCTTCAAAATCGAAGAGCCATCACGTATTGAGCCGAGTTTAGGTTCTCCAATCCGAGGTTGATATTGGATTGGATGGTTTCGTAAATCAATATTTGCAACCGCGCATTCAGCATACATTTCTGCTTCAATTTCAAAATCCATACTGTTGAGGTTCATCTGACGAAGAGCTGCTTTATCAAACACCCAATATCCGCTACANACATCATGAATTTCNAAACCAAAGAGCATGACNGCAGACCATGTTAAGAGATGATTTCCAATCCAATTCTGTGCCGTCATAGCGTGAGGATGCATCTGGTTTGTTAATCGGTTTCCAACAATAATTTGCCCACNTTCAAGCAATGGAAGCATGTTTAACATGTCTTCAGGGTGATAGGTTCTATCAGCATCAAACATGACGACTGCATCAAAATTGTTCTTGATNGCGTATTCAAATCCAACNCGAATTGCTTCTCCTTTTCCTTTCGTTGGTTGCACAATTACTTCGCAACCAAAACTTTCACCGATTTGCCTAGAGTTGTCGGAACTGTTTCCATCAACAATAACGATGCTTGNAGACCAATTGATNTCTTTCAGAGATTGATATGGAATTGCATTTAGAACNGTTTCCAAACCATCCTGTTCNTTGAGNACAGGTAACAGAATCATCAGTTCCTTCACGCTATTAGCCTTACCTGATTGTTTTTCATGCCTTCGCTTAATTCGACTGCAAGACCTCAAAATGATGAACTCTTAATCCAGTCGAATCAATGATTTGTTCACTTCTTCCAGAAAAACCGAGTGGATTAATCCACCATTCTCCATCGGTTTCAAGATCGATTGAAATATCGAGTTGTCCGTCAAACTGAACCATTGCACAAACAAATCTCCAACCGCTTTTGTCTTCGGGTGAAATTGATACTTGATTGAATTGAATAGAATAGTCAACTCCAGTTCCAATTTGTTCATAGAGAATGCAAACATTGTATCTGCCACTTAGGCCAACATCATCGATGGCTCCATTCCAATCGATTTGTCCTTGCTTGGTGATGACCATTCGGTTATCTCCAAGGGAAAGCAGATCGCTGTAACGATGATTCCTCCATGGGTCCTGCTTCAAATCACATCCACTTGCTTCAATGCATGATGCGTGAGACAAGTTCGAAACTACAGCTACTCGATCGGGTGATGGAGCATCATGTAATTTCCAGTAACGTGCACCGTCGTAATTTTTCTCAACAGACCAATGAGGAGATGCTGCAAGGTATGGGGCAAGGCTTCCTATTGGGCTTGAAACAGCATAGCCAATATTCAATTCACGTAGTCGGGAAACGTCATCATTACGAATTGCAGAGGTTGCCTCTTGTTGAATTTCAGAATTGAGTGTTAACAGACCAAGCGTAGGAATACTTGTCGTTTCAATATTAGTGACAAATGAATAAGTATGTCCCCAATGGATATTCTCAGAATATATAATCGAGTTAGGAGGGTTATCCTCAAGCCAAATACGTAGTCGTTCATCACCAGAAGTAGATGCATGTAGTTCTTGATGTTGAGAGAGTTGAACAAATAAACCTGCGGTTAATATTGATCCCAAAATAAGAGCACTTAGGCACAATGAGGAAATGATTGGCTTGTAGAATGGGTCCATGTCACGATTGAGCCAAGATCGCTCTCCATCCACACTTGTCAATGACGTAGAGCGACTTGCCATCAACCCGACAATAAGTGCTAATGGCACATGATACGCATGCAAAGCCATTGAATAGAGCGTATACGACATGAGGCTCAAGATCTGTACGTTGGTTAATCCATCGATCAAATGAACAAAAGAAAGAATCCACAGAGAGCCGAGCCATAAGGAAAGAAGACGTATTTCCTTTGATTTACGACCAAGCCACAGCCCGTATGCCGCTAAAATCATCAACGGACCATTGTACATCAGCATGGGTTTTCCTCCTTGCCACCCATATTCAGCAAAAACTGGCTCTTCCAACATCCTTGGTGCAAAGTAGACCAATGCAACAATGAACATGACGCTCATGATAATAATCGATGAGAGGAAGATGTGTTTGCTTCGATCTTGTTCTTCTTCGTCCATACTTGTTCTCATAAGGATACTTGCTAACAACATACACGCAAGATAAATCGCTCCTGTTGGATGGATAAGTACCGTAAAACCAGCTGTTGAAATAAAAGCAATGATGTGGGATCGTAGTGATGAATGGTATGGTCTGAAGACAACCAACAACCCTACAATGAGACCAAGTTGGCTTGCAACAGATGGATATCCCGAATCGAAAACCTTTGCAAATAGGGCAAGTGAACCGCCCATTGCCAATGCTGATGAAGCACCAGCACCTAATCGGTCCATACTTCCCCATATGCCTAATAGAATGGCGAGAAGGGAAACATGTCCAAGAAGCATGGCACTTTGTTCAATAGAACTTCCCGAAAGTTCGGACAGCCAAGCAAGAAGACTTGGGAAAGCGGGGGGATATGTCCAGATGCCAGAATTTGGGCTCGGTAACTCAAACGAACCAGTGGCCTGAACATTTGCAGCAAGCGTCCCAAAGCCAACCCAATCAACTCCAAACGGGCGGTCTAGAAGCAACAATGGCGTTAACGTCATTGCACAAAATAGACCTGCTAAAATTTGCAGTATCGGGTTACGTTGTTGTTGGAACCAACGTTGCGCTTGTACCTCTTCCTCCAATTCTGGTTCTGATTCGGACAGAACAAGACCATGCATTGCTGCTTCGAGACGCTGCCAATGAGTATGTTGTGTCTTTTCGATGTGAATTTTTCTTCGTAAAAAGAGAAGAGATACTATTTCGAGAATAATTATTGATACGGTCAGAGAAATGATGCTCCATGCTTGGATAACGAATAGAATGCCAGATGTCCCGTAGAGAACAAGCAACCCAAGAGGTAGGCAAAGAAGCGATTTGCGAAAGGTATCTGCTGCACCATCAAGAATACGAGTTAATGCTAATCCTGGCGGTATTGATGCGAGAACAATTACAAGGAATGCCGCCCACATAAAGCACGCCTGAACCTAATGGGTCATCAATTTCATCCATGAACTCATAGGTGTGATGCCCGTCTTACAATCATGTGGGGGTGCTCCGACCTTGCAGGTACTGGCAAAAACGCATATCATCCAATTGTGCCTCTTCCTGAGGGCTATTGGGTATTGAATCTACAACGGCCCCAAACAGAATGGGCAAATCCATATTCAGTTACAATTGGACGATATGATGAAGATAGAAAGGGCATGTATACTCAAGAGTTGTTTGCAGGAAAGCGAACGATTCACGTTGGTCTTGATATTGGTGCTCCTGCTCAAACACCAATTTACGCCTTCGAAGATGGATTGATACATTCCTTTGCGGACAATGACCAAGATGGATCTTATGGGCCAACAATCATCACTGAACATTCTCTCCAAATCAATGGAAAACAAACTACCTTGTGGGTGCTGCATGGTCATCTTTCTCGAGAATCATTGAAGGAATTGAATGAAGGTGAACAAATTGTAAAAGGCCAAGAGATTGGTAAGATGGGGACTGTGGAAGAGAATGGAGGATGGCCTCCTCACGTACATATCCAACTTAGTCTAGTCGAGCCTCAACAAGCAGACTTACCTGGTGTTGTTACACCTGAAGACAGAACTCAAGCATTGCTTGACTATCCAGATCCAAGAAACATCTTGGGAATGTTGTACTAAGGCTTAATCTGCAAGATAGCCTTTCAGTGCTGTAATTGGAGCGATAGCAGAAGGGTCTTTCCCGTGAATCAATGCCAATGCAATGGTCATCCAATCCATGACGATGCAGTGATGAAGCATTGCTTCGAGCAAAGATGCCCCTTCCCCATGAACTCTCCATGCATAATCAGTTGGTGTATGTTCAATCATCCAATCGATTCGTTTACGGACGTGATTTGACATTCCATCCCAGGTGATGAAAAGAACTGCTTGTTCTTTTCGTGAAGGGTCTCCGTCTTCACCAATACCGCCCCATGCCACAATTTCATTGTGATTCATTTCAGGTACGGCTCCAATGCGAGCAAATCGTCCTGAATTTTCATTGATTTGATTCTTGAATCGATTGAGAACTGGTTGCAATTCCTGAGGGCCGAGTAGTGCAAGCGGTTGTGTGGCGAGTACTTGTGCTAATTCGAGTATGTCCCTTCCCTCATCCTTACGGAAATCATTTGAATCAGATGCATAATGAAGACGAACCATCATCGCTTCATATTCATCTGTCGTTTGACGGGGTATGATGCCTAAGTGTTGGAGGCAAGAGAGTTGGCGAGAAAATAAATGGCCGAATGCGGTGCGAGGCGGCTGTCCTCCGATCGAGGGAATTAAGTGACAATTTTCGTAAAGTTCACACAACCCAGCTAGCATGCCCCCAGTTGCAATAACAATGACAGTTGCCCCCAATTTCAATGCTGTTTCTGTAGCGATCCATGTCTCTTCTGTATTGCCACTGTGGGATGTTGCAAGAACCAACCATGAAGGGTTCCACCATGAAGGGATGGTGTAATCTCTGTGAGTAATTATCGGAGTGTTTCCGTCTCGGTTTGAAAGTGTTGAGAGAAAATCTCCACCTGCTGCTGAGCCACCCATTCCCAGGCACAGAACGCCGTTCCACGATTGGTTTTGTAGTTCAGAAAGCCAAGGAAGGTGTTCGAGATTCACCGCGGCCATGCCGTTTTCAAAATCGGTGAAGAAGGCCTGTGTAAACCCAGTCATCCCCTGAGAATCAAGAGCCTTGAGCAGACTCTCTATGTCAACAGAATCTTCGTCCATGCATCTTTGAAAGGCTAACCCTTCATAGGGGCTCCTATCAAATCGAATGGTCAAGTGCCATATCGTGAAGGGCAATGAATTCTCCTTCAACATTTGCTAATCGCAATGTTGACGCTCCATCGTAATCCCAAGGGAGGCGAACGGATGTCATTTTCCAACTTTCGGGGTTGAGGAATTCTGCAACTGAATCATCTTTGTTCAATACATCTACCGTGAGATGATTTTTCATTTGGGCTATGACGAGTACATTCTCGAGATCTCTCCAAGTAGCACCTGTTCGTTCTTGCCATGCGATTCGTTCCATAATGGCGCCATCTTTTGACCATGAACTCGGTCTCCATAAATCACCTTTCCATCGGACAACATCGCCTAGATCATATCCTGGCTTTCGATAAAGAAGCGTTAAACGCGTGACATCGACACCATCTTTACGTCCAACGGTTGTGTTTGTTTCTCCAACTTGTCCACCCCAATTATCTGTCAAATGGCGACCCCATGCTCGGGCAAGACCTTTCGATCCCATGACGACATCGTAACCACCTGTTACGGAACCTTCACTGGTTATGAAGAACATAGGGTCATCACTCAAATTTTCAATGACTGTATCCAAACTTGCTCGTAATGTGTTTAATTCATCTTCTTCGAGCCGTCTTCCAGTTGAGCGTAATTGTACGGTTGCTTCAAAATAATTACCAGCTCGTCGAGTGCAAGTCAAACAAACCCCATTCGACATTCTTGCACGCATTGTAAATTCATCTTGATAGAGAAGATCATCAACTACGCCCTCTATTTGGAGATGAAGAAGTGTGTGTCGATCAGAGACTGTCTGAGGCTGACAAGCGAGTCCAATTTCTTCAGCACGTTCGTGAAATGCAACGTTCCGCTGAATAAGTTCGTCCCATAATTTTTCTTCAGGTACCTCGACCCAACGACCATGCATATCGATGAGCCCACATCGGGCGCATCGAGTAAAATTCGTGTTTTCCGGAACTTCTGCAATACGAGTACGAGCTCTTGTGCATGGTTCACACATCCTTTCAGCAAAAAGAGGCGGATCACTGCCGCATACGAGGCAAAAATCTCCTCCAAGCCCCTTTGTCACGACATCACCTCATTCTTCGCTTTCAGCATGAATTTGCTCAATAGCATGAAGTCGTTGTTCCAAATCTTTGCTTCTTGCAAAGACAGTCCAAGTCCATATTGCGATGGCAAACAGCATCCCGATATATGCAACTGCAAGATAGGTCATTCCTTCTGCCATTGTTCTCACACCTTATCCATTGACTTTTGAATCCTTTCAAGCCGTTGTTCGAGAGATGTTATTCTCATACTCATCAGGATATGTCCGATGATGAAAATTGTAAACGATATTGCGCCGATGAACAGGATGACTGCCATTTCTCCAGCAAGGCTTCCTCCATCACCTCCGCCAACGACTGGACCCGGGTGTCGTATTTGCCACAAACGTGTCGCTACATATGTGATTGGAACGAGAACAAATCCATACAATCCAAACGTGGAAAATGTGTCTCTTGTTTCAACCCCATCGGGCTGTGATTGACGTCCAAGGACTAAGAAGAGTGCAAGAAATGTAAGCAATCCAAACGTGTTGAGTCGAACATCCGTCCAATCCCAGGGAACGCCCCATTCTGCAGCACCCCAAACCATACCGCTCCAAACCGTCATGAGGCCAGTTGCCAAACCTGCTTCAGCTCCTGCTACATGCATTCTCCATCCCAGGTTAGAACGCTTGAAGAACCACATTGCTGAGCCGACAAAAAGGAATCCAAAAGCAATGAACGCTGCCCAAGCTGCTGGAACATGCCAATAGAATATGCGTTGAGCATCAGGAGATTCAAAAGCATTGATGGAAACACTTGGGGCTTTGAGTAGAGCAAGGCCCAAGGTCAATCCAATACCTAAAAATCCGAGAAGAAGAATTCCTTCAGCCCCTCTCTTGCTCATGGTTCTTCCAACCGTTGACTCGCTTTGAAACATTGCATCTCAGATGAGATTAGAATCAGTAATCCATTGCACGAGGAGTGCAAATGGGAGAATGAGAATTGGCGTTAAAATTCGCGTAAAAGCGGCTCTTGGTCGTGCTAAACGTGCCGATGTGAGGTCAAACATGCGGACTAGAAACATCGTAGATGTTGTCAGGAAACTTCCGATGAGTGGTAGTTCCCATGATATTGTCAAATCCATTGCAAAGATGGTGAGCAGGGTGAGTGCAAAACCGAGAACAGCTCCGTGAATGTAGGATGAGGGAATGCCTTGCTTGTGTGCTCTCCACCAGGCTAATGATCGATGTTCATGCAGCAATTGAATCATGTTATCTCCCACGAGTCCTGCTGCAAAGGCAGAACTCAAAATAAGTCCAGAACGTTGGATTGTTCCTGTATCAAGTTTGGTAGGTTCGACCAATGCCAGAAGTATTCCTAAAGTCAAAAATCCAGCGACACCATTGTAGGCCAGTGTTGACATTGTGCGGTTATTGGTTACAATACCAGTTCGAAGTGCAATCGATGTTTTTGCTGGAATCAAACGTTCGTTCTCTCGAGTGATCGTGGGGGAGGGGCCATGGCCAATCTCAACCAAACCATCGCTATTGTATTGGTGAGTTGCGCATTCTTCGAATTCTTTGTTGTGGCTGGCAATAAGAAGAGCATGTCCTTTCCCTCTGAGATAATGGATGTCTTCAATTAGACTCACTCGAGAGGCTTGGTCCAATCCAGATCCTGGCTCATCTAAGAAAATAAGACGTGGATCGGATGAGGTAAATCCTGGAATAAGTCCCGCAAGCATGGCAACCTTTCTGCGTTGACCTCCAGATAATTGTGCAATCAAGTCATGTTTCCTATGTTTGAGGTTATACCGTTCAAGCATCGAATCCATTTCTATTCTTGAGCCAGTCAAATCCATTGCAGTAAGGAGGTGTTCTTCCATGCGTTGGCTCCCCATACATCCATCTGCTTGTAAGGTCAGACCAAACGGATGTTTGGGTTTGCCTGCTTTGCCTGATTTATCGATCAACAGTTCCCCGTGATGATGTACTGAACCCGATTCAAGAGGGATGAGGCCTGTTGCTGTTTCGATAATGGTTGACTTTCCTTCTCCATTTGTTCCATTGAATAAAATCACTTGGCCGCTAGAAACTTGAAGGTTTAATTTTGATAAAACAGTTCTCATTCCTCTGCGAACAGTTACGTTGTTCATGCTAAGCAACGCATCCGTCATGGTTTGTCCAAGCATCGCCTATGAATGAATGCTACGACAGGACAACAGCCATTAGAAACAAACGATTGGACGTTCTATGGGGCTCCTATTACTGGAAACATTCGGCCCCATTGAATGGATTTTGTTGACCGTTTGGATACTTGCTATTTCTGCTCCAATCATCTATTCTCTAAAAAATAAAACTCCAGTTGCGTTAGGGATTTCTGTCGCCTTACTTCTTGGTTATATTGTTCAGTACTCCTGGGTTGTCATGAGGAATTACCAAATCGACGTCAATTTCGTCTGGGCAGATTTCATGCTTATTCCAACTCGAATTGATTCACCTACTTGGTTACATACACTCGCGAGTGCTGGTTTTTTGCATAGTCAAAGTGATGTAACGCATGTACTTGGTAACGTTTTGGTGATTGCTCTTGTTGGAATTCCACTTGAACAACGACTTGGAACAAACCGCTTCATTGCAGTCTACATTCTTGGGTTATTGGGTGGTTCAATCGCATGGGTCTTGTTCAATATTGACTCTTCTACACCGTCTTGGGGAGCTTCAGGGGCAGCCTTTGGCTTGCTCGGAGCATATCTCTCAGGATGGCCGAGAGATGAGATTCCATTCCCACTTATTCTGATACGTCCATGGCCTGTGACGATTATTGCTCTCTTCTACTTCGGATTTGAACTCATTCGAGCATTCTCGACTGTTGGCCTCGGCACCTACTCCACAGTTGCTCATATGGCTCACATAGGAGGATTCGTATTGGCTTACGCTGCTGTACCGTTCATTGCCAAAGGAGGGCCATATCCTCTTGGTGTCGTCGACGGAGGGCCGAAAGGATTTGGTAACGCTCGTGCCAGGCTCGATCGGATAAAAGCCAACATGGTGGATCTTTCAACAATAGATGATCCGTGGACTGAACTCGGGTTTGATTTGCCTAAGAACTTGAAAGAACCATTTCGAAAACTTAGAGAGGCATCTGATGAGGCAGAAACACGGCTTGCTTGGATGGAGCACATCGCAGATGCAGGAAGTTGTCCAGTATGTTCTTCTCAACTCGGAATGGTTGAGCGAAAAGATGGCCCTCAATTGCAGTGTTCCAAACAACCATCACATCTTTCATGGCCTGAAAATTAACCAAGAAATAACGCAATAGATTGAACGTTACAACGATAGCATCAAAATAGACGAGGTGTTGGTCTATGTTGGCCATTATGTCGAATCTACGATATCAACAGTCTCGAACACCGGCTTTTTTGCTGGTATTTCTTCTGCTATTGGTTCCCTGCACTGCGTTTGTCAGTTCTCAAGAAAGTGCAGGACCTTCTTTAGAGGTGACGCATATGCCGGCAATTCTTGTCGATGGCTTGCCTCCACTCATGTGTGGTGATGACATTTGCGAGCGCCCTCTTCGAGAATATGACAGAGATGGACGTCCTGCAGCGCAAGAATACGGATGGTGGAATTCTTACGGACCTGATTTGGATTGGAATGGAATGGATGATCGCCTACAGCGTGTTATCGACGGAATGGATTCCATATCTCCGACTGCTATCATTGGACCCGATGGGAAAAAGACAGTAGCAATTGTTGTAGATTATGCCTGGCATCCAACAGATACCGAAATCATTCAACTCAAAAATGTGCTAAACCAACACGGATGGATTGGTGAAGATCAAGGCGCTTGGTTTTCAGAACTCCGCAGCATTGATTCCCTCGTAGTTGATAAGGTTCCAGTATCAGCTTTAATGGATATTTATTTCCTTGATGGAGTTGTTGTTATTGAAATGCAAAATGTCATGGCTCCTTCAAATGATATTGCAGCTCGCGCCTCCAAGGCAAGAGATTCAGAGTTCTATGGAAATTATATTTCTGAACAAGGGTTGACTGGAGCAGGGGTTGTCATCGCAGTTCTTGATACGGGCGTGGACAATGAACACCGTTCTTTGAACGATTTCGATGATCAAAATGATGATCCAGATCCGGATCCTAATTCCTATAGCGATCAAAAATGGTTTGGAGGATTTGATGCTACAAGTCCAAATCCAAACCAAGACGGTTCAGTTGATCCTGATGATGGCAATGGCCACGGCACTCACGTCGCAGGATCTGCTCTGGGAACTGGAAGTTCCACAGCTGTGCATAGAGGTACCGCACCAGGAGCAGGGCTTGTTGATATCAAGGTTCTTTCAGATGGTGGTGGGACGAACTCACAAGCAAGTTTGGCTGGTCTTCAATGGATGATTGATAACCAAGATACAGACTGGGGTATCGATAATGACTATCGTGGAATTCAAATTGGTTCGATGTCATTTGGTTCAATAAGTTCTCCCCTAAATGCAGGGGATCAAGGAGACAACGGTACTGGGGCAGAAGCGAATTTGGTCAATACCGCAACTGAAAACGGTATTATTTGTGTGGTTGCTATCGGTAACGACGGAAGTAATCGTGTTCCTTCTCCGGCAAGTGCAGATGGTGCCATTACCGTTGGTTCTGTTACCGATAAAAATACAGTAGATCGTGAGGATGACGAGTGGGATGATTATTCAAATTGGGGGCCTCGACTTTCCGATCAGGATGATGATGATTGGGACGAACTTAAGCCAGACATAACCTCTTATGGGACAAATATCTATTCAGCTACAGCAGCAACAGCGCCTCTAATTCCTGGACAAGTTGCAAGTGCAGACAACGATTATGACGAAAAAACAGGAACGAGTATGGCAACTCCAATCGCATCCGGTGTTATCGCTCTCATGTTAGAGGCAGATTCTTCTCTTTCCCCTCAAGATGTTAAGGACAATTTAAGGAATTCATCAGAAGTACGTGGTAATCCATCTGAATCAGGTGTTAGCGACCGATGGAATGATAAGTATGGATTCGGAATTATCGATGCAAATTGCGCAGTATCTTTGATTATGGAAATTGTTTGTGGGACTGATACTGTCATACGAGCTCCAACGAGTGATGTTAACGTAAGTTTCCCCGTAAACGGAACGTGGCTCCTTAGTGGTGATACCACACGGATTTCTGGAAATGTTAATACAACCGAAGTCGATTATTCCAAGGTTGAAATATATCTCGAAAGAAGATATGCTCCAAATTGGCAAGGCGTCCCGAAGATGATTTTGAATTGGACAGAAGCAAGTGGGCCTGTTGATAATTGGTTCCTTGACGTGTTGATTGAGGATTCGTGGGTTGAATATACTGATAGTACCTACTATGACTTCATTCGAGTGTACGCTCGAGCTACAGGCGACGAAGGAAATGAGTCAAATCCTTCAATCCGTGACATAAAAGTTTCCAGGATGGGTGTTTCAATTGAAACTCCCACGTTAAGAGAGGTGCTTGAAGGATCAGTGCAAGTTACTGGCGAGGTTGAAGGTGTCGAGCATGATCGAATCGAATATCGAGTTGATGGAGGGGAATGGAAATTCGGTACTACTTTGAATGGGAAGAATGGTAACGGCCAAGATGGTCTGGATGACTGGGAGTTCACATGGGACACCACTGAGATCGAAGATGGTTCGAGAGACTTTTCAATTCGCATGGTCAACAAATCGGGTTTGTCATCTCCCGTAGCAACAAGGGCGTTTAACATCGATAATATCGCTCCAGCGCCAGCATTAAGATTCAATGGTGATGTTGAAATCTTCGATCAACAATTACCTGCTGAAACAGTTTATTCAGGAAGTTTGCTC
>NHFS02000049.1 GCA_002171315.2 Euryarchaeota archaeon TMED117
CCGATACGAGTAGGAAAACCAAAACCAAGCCTACTCGCATGAATCTGTTCTTAGCCGACATAGCATAGAAAACCTTGCTTCGATGCAATAGCAAACTTTGACATAGAGTATCATTACGCAAATCCATGCGAAGTTTAGTCACAGGCGGTGCAGGATTCATTGGTTCACATTTGATTGACCGTTTGGTCGAACGTGGTGATGATGTTGTTGTTCTGGATAACTTATCCAGTGGAAAAGAAGAGTTTCTCGCTCACCATTCCCAACAAGTCACACATCATCATGTCGATATTACAGACTATGAATCGATGTCTCCTTACTTCAAAGGCGTTGATGTGGTCTTCCACTTCGCTGCAAATCCAGACATACGCCTCGGTACTCAAATCACAGATACTGATCTCAGACAAGGTACTCTCGCAACGTACAACGTTGTCGAATCAATGCGAGTCCATGGAGTTCCAACCATTATGTTCGCATCTTCCTCAGTAGTCTATGGAGACAATGCTCCGATGCCAACCCCTGAGAATCATGGCCCGTGCATGCCGATTTCACTCTATGGAGCAAGCAAATCTGCTGGTGAGTCACTCATTAGCAGCTGGGTTGGAACGTTTGGTCTACAAGGTTACATTTTCCGATTTGCAAACATCATTGGCGATCGTGGGACACATGGTGTCATCTTTGATTTCATCCATAAATTGAAGAAAAATCCAACTGAACTTGAAGTTCTTGGCGATGGACGACAAGAAAAGTCCTACATGGAAGTCGGAGACTGTGTCGATGGTATTCTTCATATCATGAAAACCCAAAATGAATCTCTCAATCTTTTCAATCTTGGCAGTCATGACACATGCAGTGTTCGACGTATTGCTGAAATTGTTGTCGAAGAGACGGGTTATACTGATGCCAAGATTGCATACACCGGTGGTTCTCGGGGCTGGGCAGGAGATATACCACGGGCTATGCTTGCCATCGACAAGATGAACTCTGCGGGTTTCAATGTTAAATTCAACAGCGAAGAGGCGGTTCGGCATACTGCTCGTGTTTTGATTCAAGAAATTGGTCTCAATAATTGAGATGAGCCTTCTGCGGAATACCATTGTCCTTATTGGGAAGCATCGGTTGGAGTCGAATGGTGAGATGATGGATAATCTATACCGTTCAGAAGAAGCAAGCGCCCGTGGTGAAGCAGCAATTATTGTAATATCCCTGTTCTTTGCAGGACTTCTTGTTGTCGCTTTTACATCCAATCCGATCTCAACTGGAACACAACCTGGAGAGCGAGCCCCTCTTTTCTCAGGGAAAGCGTACGATGGAAACGGATGGCAGACCTTCGTTTTTGATGATCTCTTGACTCCTGAATGGAGCCCTAACTCTACAGGCGATGCTCCGTGGATTGCTATTGAATTCATGGACACTGATTGCGGCCATTGTAAAACTGCTGCAGAAAAAGTAGGAAACTGGGCTCAACAATATTCCTCGACCGTATGGGATGGACCAGAAGTAATCTTCATTGCAGTCGCAGTAGAATTCGTTGCTGATTCCTCCCGCTCTGAAATTCAAACATTCCGTGATTCGAATGAACATACGTTCCCATATGTGGATGACCTTGACCGTGAAGTCGTCGATAAGTGGCAGGTTGGTGGTACACCGGCTTATTTCTTGGTTCAGCCTGATGGTATTGTCGCATGGAATTCTGCACAAACCGTCAACTCAATTGGCTGGGATGCGAATGCAGAAGAGGTATTTGCTTTATCAGATTACACTGGAGACCAATATATCGAACTCAATGAGGCTATCGAACAATTAACTAAGAAATATGGAGGTGAGACACAATGAATGAATATGCTATTCTATCGATACATGGTTCAATCATCCTCATTGGAGTGATCCTCATGACGCCATTTGGCGATGCGATTGGCGGATTCCTTGTCAATAAGTGGCCATCTACAGCAACCAATCGTGGCCGTATGCTTGCAGGTTTAATGCTGGTCTGTACTGGTGGTTTTACTGTTTCAGCGCATACCCTTTGGATGCACAACAAACTCAGTGAAGGCGGAAGCGTCTGCTCAGGGAGTGAAATCCTCAATTGTGATGGCTTAATTGGAAATCCAGATTACAATACTGTTCCTTTCCTCAATCAACCATGGGGTCTGCTTGGCATGGTTGCATTTTGTGTTCTTCTCTGGCTTGCTGTAACAATCGCTAAGGAACCACTTGCTCTTTCAACACCCACCTTCCTCAAAGCAGGACTCGGGGCTACAATAGCAGGTCTTCCAGTTATCGCACTTCTTGTGAGTTACGAAATTAAAGAAGGTTTGATCTGCCCATTTTGCACAACAGCTCACATCGCCAACGTCATTGCAATGGTTGCTTTCTTCTTGCTGCTTAAGATGTATGAATCAGATGAATGGGCGCCTGAATTGAAGAAATCCAGGAAGTGATTCTCTGAACCGTGATGCAACTATCGTTGCTCTTGCAGTAATCCTTCTCCTTGTTGTTGCCTATCAAGGTGGCTACATTCTTTCTGATGAGGATTCTTCGGATTCAACCTCAACAAGCGAACCACAGCAAGAATTAGAACAAAGCAATTCACTTGATGAGATTCATCCTTTAGCTTCCACATGTCTTTCTCATGGAGAACTAACCCGTCATGATCACATGTATCTTACGATTCAAATCGAGGATGAATTTGTGACAATTCCAGAAAATGTAGGAGTCAATACCAACACTTGCAATCAATCAGGTGCAAACATGCACGTTGTGCACACACACTCTTCAGACGGCAAATTGCATTTGGAAATGCAAACCGATGAAGATGTCGAACTCGGGGTCTTTTTCGATATTTGGGGGCAACACTTCGATGAGACTGGAATCTTTGATTATCGAGTCAATTCAACTCACGAACTCGTCATGTACAATCGTGATGGGAATGGTACACTTGAGGAAGTTGATTTGTTTGACAACTACATCCTCCTCAATAACCAAGACATCATCATCAGTTATCGAGAACGAGTTTAAGGTATGAAGAGGCCTTCAAAGATAGGTCCTTTTTCAGATTTGCATTCTTCGAGACGAACGATGGTAACATCAATCCGATCTGTTTCAGTGTAGATTCGCCTTAACTCATGCAACAATGCACGTTGAACATCCTCCTTATCAGTTCCATAGAGAACTGAAAGGTGTTGGTTCGTTTTGTCGTTAACCACTGCGATGAATTCCACCATCCATTCCTTAACATGGTCTTCGTCATGCGAGTTCGCCTCAAATGTTTCTTCCATGGTATTATATTGTCACAATACCTTATCAATGAATGGGTAGATTGCATCGTCATCTTCCAGATTCCGGTATAAAATACCGAAAAAGAGAACTTTTTTGATACATTTACTCCTCTTCTTTTACCTTTTTCTTATTTTCAAAGGATAAGATTCCTAATGCTCCTATGCAAACGAAGATAATAATCGGTAGAATTATCGGAATTTCAGTGGACTCTTCGCGATGTGGTTCTTTGACGCTTATCTCCGCCACCCCAAGAGGACTGGAATCTTCTGTTGTTTTGTTAAGTAACGCTTCGTTTGTGTATTCATGCACGACGATAACGCTCCATTCATCCATTGAATCGATCGGATAACTTACTACAAAGGGTGCGATAATGGTCGTATCGATGGAAACCGGATTGCCAACAAATGGAAATTCTGCCAGTCCTACAAGAACTCTGTCTCTTGAGTCGGTTCCTGGATTGATGAATTCATCTGAAATCTGTTTGTTATGTTGTACAAAGAGTATGCTAATCTGTGTTTGATTGTCATTTTCTTGACCGAAAGGCGGAAAAACGGAAACCAGGATTTCGGTATCATTTGTCTGTGCTGTAACTTTTAAGTTCGTATAACCGCGTTGACTTGACTCTTCTTTCAAGATGTCACTTTGAACATCTGGCCATGATTCAACACCTTCTCGAACCAGTCCGTTGTGAACGACGAATGATGGTGTAGCAGCAAGATTTGGATGTTGAAGTCGCAATCGCTCAAGACGATGCTCAGAGGCTGGAGGCCCAAATGCATCAATATCATCACTAGGGTGGTAAGAAATCATTGAGATTCGACTACCGTGATCATCGGTTATGATCTCTAAATCCTCATCGATTTGAGCACAACTTTCACACCATGTTGCCGTGTATTCTTCAACAAGAATGGAGTATCCTCCTTCGATGAATGCTGAGCCCTCCCACGATTCGGGATTGATTCGAACCGCATCTGCTGGAGGGATAAGGGCGAGGATGGTAATCAAGAACAGTGCCTTTCGAACTCCGCTCATGGTTTGGGGATACCCTCGTCCTCCTTCATCTCATCGTTTTGACCATGAATACTGGGAAGATGTTATGATGATGAGTTCCAGCATTCGATTTAGGGGATTGCAATGGCAGACCACTGGATTGAAAATCATAAACGTGATTCTTGGCGCAAACAAGCCAAGGCTAGCGGGTATCGTGCTCGTTCAGCTTTCAAATTGAAGCAAATTCAATCACGATTCGAATTGATGCGTCATGGTGATGTTATCCTCGATGTGGGATGTCATCCAGGTGGATGGGCGCAAGTTGCTGTAGAGGAAGTAGGCTCTTCTGGAACTGTCATTGGCATCGATCTCGAACCATGTCAACCAGTTGATGGAGCGATGTTATTGGTTGGAGATATTACCGACCCAATGACTCAAGAACGTATTGTCACGGAATTAGAGCAGCGGAAGGTCAATTCTGTTGTATCTGATATCTCTCCAGATATCACTGGGAAATGGAATATCGACCAAGCCGTAGCGATGACCCTTGTTGCTAAGGTGTTTGATTTTGCTTTACCGCTGCTTTGTAATGGCGGTTCATTTGTGACCAAATTGTTTCAAGGCGTTGGCGTTGAAGAATTAATTAAAGCTGTAAAACCACATTTCTCGACTGTTCGTAGATATTCACCAGAGGCTTCTCGCAACTCCTCATCAGAAGTGTATCTCATTTGTCGAAATTATATGCCATGGAAGACTGAATCTGGTTCAGTCCTTGCCGATTATGAAACGGAAGTCAACAAAATCCTAGGGGGCGATGAAATCGATGATGATGTCGTTGCAACCAAAACCAAATTTACAGTTCGTCGAAAGAAGAATACATCTGAAGAATAATAATCGTTGATGTTTTTGTTGAAACTATGGTTCTAACTTGTGTACATGATCTCCAACCGAAGCGACTTATCCAAATGGTTACAGGTGAATTGATCCGCTGTTATCCACTGTCAATGGCACGTGTTGATGGGAAACCGATGCCTGTACGTCATGCAATCATATCAGATTGCAGTGGATGGATTCGAGTTAAATTATGGGGCCAAGATGCTCTTGACGCCTTGATTGGTCATTTTATTGAGATCCGTAATGTTTGGTGTTATCAAAAAGATGGAAGCCTGTGGCTAAGTGTTGGTCGTCAATCGAGCCTTACGTTTCGCACGCAACCATAAAGAGGGGGAGGTCGTGGGCGAACTACAACTGAGGCACAGATATGACAGAGAGAGCAAAGAATTGCACATCATCCGGCATACCACTTACAGAAGTAGGCTCCACAGCTTTCCCATGTCCAAACTGCGGCCACCCAATTGGACGTAGCCCAAGAACCCGAGACCAAGGTGTCTCTTACACGTGCTCAGAATGCGGCTTCGTTGGACCCTGAGGTGAGAATATGGGCATGGTAGCAATGACATACAAAGTAAACCCTGATGCAGAAATGGAAGATGTTGACACATCGATGATCGCCTCCACTGTTCAAGGACTCGGAGACGATACTTACAACGTTCAACTCGTCGAAATCAAGCCTCTTGCTTTCGGACTTAAATTCGTACAAGTTCACGTCGTTATGAACGATGGTGAAGGACTTGCTGACGCTTTCGAAGAAAAGATGGCGAGCATTTCTGGTGTTGGCGAAATCGAAGTCATATCAATGGGACTTCTCTGAATCAAAGTTGATTCAAAGGTCCTCTCATATATTCTCTGAGTAGAATCGTAGCATACGATCCGCTTGGCAGAGTGAATCTAAATTTCAAACAGGCTCCGTCAGGATGCCATCGACTGTTTTCAGCAGGGCCTTTATTCCAACGCTCTCCAAGAGTTTCTGCTGCAGCTTTTGGTGTTACTTCAACTGAAAAATCATCAAACGATGTCGTCAGAGAACGGCGAGTTCCAGAAGTTGTCAATCTAGGAATTGCTTCAACCATCCATGAAGTCTCTGCGAGATCCATCTCTTCGAGAACGGACTGTTCAATTTCACCAGGTTTTCCTTCACAAGTACGTATGTCGCGTCCTGGAAGTGGACCTGTCACTGTGAGTCTACCAAGGTCGCAGTTTCTTCCAATACGAGGTGCAGTTCGTTCTTCAACCGTAACACAACTGCTTACCGCAAGTTGTCCCTTTTCATCGAGTCTTCCAACCAAATCTCCAGTTACTGGAGTGGTGAGGCTTAATCCATTTTCAAGACGCTTCTTCAGCGATCGATTAAACACAACGGATTGCAATGCATGGACAGTCATTAACTGAAGATTATTCGGAAGTTTCCTAAATGCTCCAATAAAATCATCGGGTTTAGCGAGTAGATGTTCGACCATTCGTCGCTCAAATCCAAGCCAATCGGGAGCGAGTGCAAGACCTTCTTCGGTAATACCGTGCTCTCGAATGTGGGCTCTGAATGCAGCAACAGTATCCTTCTCATCTGCCCCTTCTTTAGCGATATAGGTGAGAGCAGCATCCTCCCATCGTTCTTGAACAACTCGTGCTCCAACTGCAGCAGTAACTGCTCTGCCGCTGCCAAATCGTTGTGGTCCAATCCAGTTAGGTGCTCTTCCTTCACCAAGCATTTCAACCATATTTGACTTGATGGTATCAACTTCAGCCATCGCTTCATCTTCTGTCATCGGTGAACCATCAGGATGAGAACAACCCCGTACAACAATTGTGAAACGATTACCTCGATGATTACCAAATCCAATTTTTTGGTGTGTCCTTCCAAGAACTTCGATGATCACATCATTGATTTCGACTTCTGCAACCTTAAATTGTGGAGCATCAATGACGAAGAGTTGAGACGTAACTGCTCGTTTATCTTTTGTTCCAGCAAAGAAGATACGATTTCTTGAGATTCCAAGTTTCTTTGATAAATTATTGCAGAACCTGTTTGTTTCCCAATTGGTTAACGTTACCTTTGCTACCGTGAATCGACCTTTTGGATTCAATGTAATCTTTGTTGCAATTTCATCGACACGGAAGTCGGCGACCCTTGATTTCAAAACACCGCCGATGCCGATATCATTCGTAGCATAGCCGACTAATCCGATGGCTTCAGCCAATGTATCAGTTGGCTGCAAAGAGGGCACCTCAGAGTGCGAGGCTATCAAATTCAGCGGAAAGGCTTCCTACAATTTCATCAAGAATTGCTTGAGGTTTTGCCTTTCCAGTGGTGCGAATATAGAATTCTGGAGGATCAAGTTCAGGGTGGCCTGGGAAGTAGTTGGCATACTCCACAGACTTGTGATTGTTCAAACGATCACGGAGCATTTGCAAAGCGGTATGGGATTCGCCTGTAATGCGGAGTCGGAGTTCATTTTTGTCGTGAATAAGAACCTTAACTGGCATGCTATCGACCAACCGACCTAAACAGGTGTTTTGAACCTTCCCGTTGGAAGGACATGTAAAATTGACCTTGAATACTGTTCGTGGAACCCTGTTGCTTAAACACCGAAACAGTTTCGGAGGAATCATGGACACCTCTTCCTATGAGGACCAATTGGCTAACTTCTCAGATTTATTTAAGAAATCTGCACTGCCAATTCTCATCGTCTCTGCGCTCATTACCGTTGGACTAGGGATGCATTTAATCACCTCACCTCCTGAATTTAGAACTGATCTTAACGACTTTGCACCCAGTTCAGATTCCAACGACGCTCACGATAGAATTCATGAACACTTTCCGGATGAATCTCGGCCATTGTTTATTCACGTAACAAGAAGCAACAATGGCAATGTGCTCAACATTGATTCATTAAAGGAAATGCAGACGGATTTAGAAACACTTCAAGCAGATGAACGTATCAATCTCAAAGCTGTTGATTCATGGACGACATCTCCAGGCATGATCCAGATAGCTCTCGATGAACAATCTCCAAATACGACAATTTCAGATTATGATAACTGGGCACAATTGGTTGATGCAATCGTTGATGAGGATACCAAATGTGAACTTAATCGGGACGATGCTTTACTCAGTACGATCAATTTTGTTGGTTCAGCTTTGGTCAATAAAAACCTCGACATATCCGCAACATGTGATTATCTTTCAAGCGGTGAAGGCGATGCAGTTCCAACCGCAGCATCGACTGCATGGGTTTTAGAAATTGATCCAGAGATGTCTGAAGATGAACGGCGTGAAGTACAAAACAATATTCGAACCGTTCTCACTGAAATCAGTTCTTCATCGAATATGGATTATTCTTCAGCATCGTTGGACCTGATGTCCTATGATATTGATAAAGGAACTTTTGACAATCTTGCATTACTCATTGTTTTTGCAACTCTTGTCGTCGTTATTCTCCTGTTTTTAGCCTTCAGAACCATAAAGGGAGTTCTGTTCCCATTCCTTAGCCTCAATGTAGCCCTTGTTTGGACGTACGGAACAATGAATCTCTTTGGGATGAAGTTCACTGCTTTAGAAGTCGCTGTCGCCCCGTTGGTACTCGGACTTGGAATTGATTATGCAATCCATTTGCAACGTGCTCTCTCGGATATTAAAGAAAAGGTCGAAGATACAGCAGAGGCTTGGATGAGGGCATGTGGTAAACTCAGCGTTCCGCTTACTCTTGCAGTCGTAACAACTGTTGCAGCTTTCCTTGCAAACATCATCTCTCCTCTTCCGCCTTTGGCTACATTCGGAATTGCATTGGCGTTCGGTGTCATTTGTGCGTTCCTCTCATCGACGTTACTGATTGGAGCACTTCACGTTGTCTTTGATAATGGCAAGAAATCAAAGACCATATCGCCACTTCGCTTGAGGAATCTAACAAAACCTCTCTTACAACTTCACAAAAAACAGCAAGTTACAGTCCTCTTAGTTGCAATTGCGATCTCTGCAGCATCTGTTGTTGGTGCAATGCAACTTGAGACTGACTTCGATCTTTCAGACTTTGTCAATGAAGAGATGGAGATTATGTCTGTGCGTGATGACATCAACGAAAACTACGATAGTGCTGGATGGAAATACGTCTATGTGCTTATGGAGCCAGTCGATGGTGGCGTTATCCCTGATGATGAGGTTTTACTTGACCAGTTAGGCAATCTGCACTCGAAACTCGAATCAAATGATGATGTGGTAGGAAATAGCGAACGAATCCCTTCACCTTCCTATGAAGGTCCCTATGTTGTTCTTCGAGATTCTATCATGAGAAACGAATCCTTTGGAGATTTACATGGACTTGAAGTCATCAAAGGTGTAGTATACGAAAAGAGTGGGGTGACTGTCGACCTGGGGACTGTATTCAAGGACTTGCAACTCAACTACACACTCGCTGATCCTGTTTCCGGGAAAACATGGAGTGATCGTGTAAATGCTACGGTACATCTTGATGGTACAAATATTGCTCACTTGCGAACAGAAGTTCGTGTTGAGGCAACAACCTCTGATGAATCGAAGAGAGTGGTTTCAGAATTTGAATCGATGTTCGGTTCAACCTCCGACGAAGGCCAACTCAGGGAAGCACTCAAAGATCATGCAGTCATTCATGTAACCGGTGATCTTGTAGTACTCCAGCAAGTTTTGGAAGGATTATCTTCTTCACAAGTCAAATCGACTGCCATTTCGTTGGTCGTTTCTTTTGTTGTCTTACTACTTCTTACCCGCAGAGTCCTCCCTGCACTGATTGTTCTCTTGCCAGTTGGTATGGCCTCTCTATGGGTTGTAGGCTCTATGGCAGTTCTTGGTTTGAAGTGGAACGTTCTAACTGTTCTTGTTACGGCCTTAACCCTTGGAATTGGTATTGATTATACAATTCACATGTGGCGNCGTATNGAATGGGAACTCAANCGTCATGATGATCACTGGGCTGCTTTGAAAACATCTCTAGAATCTACAGGTGTGGCGTTGATGCTCTCTGCTGCGACGACGGCAGCAGGATTCCTTGTTTTGCTTCTATCCCCAATGCCCGTGATTCAAGACTTTGGCTTGATTACTGCTGTAACAGTTTTCTTCTCGTTAGTCCTTGCATTGGTGCTTTTACCGGTTCTACTCGAACTTGCAGCCCGTTCACAAGAAGCTGCTGAAGAATCGAATTCTTGATTACGAAAGTGCTTCAATGACACTGTTCATTTCCAAACCTTGTTCTCGAGCAACCAGTGCAAGAGCCATCCAAGCAGTAACATGCTGCAATGCTCGTTGCTTTCTTGCAGCTCGACGTTGAACTTCCTCGGAAGAAAGTCCCGAAGATCGTGCAATGAATTTCAATAGTCGCTTTGTTGTTCTTGCACGCGGATCATCATCTGCGGTCTGTAAATTAGGAATGGATTTCTTTTGTTCGGCTTTTGGAACGTCTACTGGCTTTTGTTCTACGATTTCTGAACCATCAGATTCCTTGTTGTAAGCAATGGGTTTGTAGAGTCGCTCTGGCCTTGGATGCCATCCAAGTGGTGTTACTGAATCCTGGAAATGATCAACTGGAGAGAGGCTTTCCTCATCTCCTGTTAACCATCCTGCACGGATCAGGGCTTGTACTGCTTCTGTTGCTTGGTCGGGAGTAAGCCATCCCATGTCAAAGGATAGAATACGTTCCAAATCCATTGCATCAAGAGTTTCTTGTCCACGAAAACAGAGGGCGAGAACCCGTTTGATGTCTTCATTTTCAGAGCTCATTTGTTCACCATCACTCGACTTTTTCGAATTGGCCATCTTCCAAGAGTTTCCATCGTCCACATTTTTCTCCAACGTAGAATGTTCCTTCTCCAGTGTAGTCGTAATCCCCACCACTCGGCAAGTCATTCCAAGAGGCAACTCTCTCCGGTACCTGTTCTTCAATTGGAGAGAAATTATCAAGAGCAGCAAATGACGCTGAAGCTTGTTCAGCAGGGGTTTGAGTCGAAAGTTCTGGAACTTTCTTCTTTGCAGGTGGTGGCCCTTTCTTTGTTGTCGATGTGCTTGTTGGAGAGGTTGCAACATTTGAGGGACCTTTCTTCTTTTCTGGAATGACTTCGGATTCCTCATCGATTTCTTCCTGAATAACAGGCTTTCTTCTTTGTTTGAGCAGGAATCCCATTGCCAGTATGATCCCGACAATGCCAAATCCTGCACCTGCTAGAACCAAGGTCGAAAATCCTGCTTGACTCGATGTGTAACTCTTATTCCAAATATTATTTTCTTCATTCAACTCAGCAATTGAGTTACTCGAGTCGATAATAATTTCAAGATTCCAACTCGACGCAGGTATTGTGAATTTAGCACGCATATTTGTGGATTCGGATGTATCAAGACCATCGAATTGTTTCAGAGCCACAAGTTCGGTTGTATCTCCTTTGTTCATGAAGACGCTCACATTGAATGACTCGGTGATTCTCTCTCCAGAATTGAACAATTGAATCGTAGCAGTAAGTTCTTCACCCTCAATAAAGTCATCATCAAAGGAAACCTTTGTTACTTGTAAATCAGGTCCTTCAGAGGTAAGTTGGAGAGATATCCAAGGCGTTTCCTCAGAATTCGAACCCTGGGCAATCAAATTCCATCCTGCATCATCAGAACCTGTTGCCCAACAATTCAATGTTGCCTGTGAGCCAAGCTCGGAAGGTTGTCCAGACTCAGAGAAATTAAATCTAAAAGAAAACAATGTTCGTCCATCAAAGACACTTATGGGTTCACGATTCATGACCACTGGGTCCCAATTTATTGTTGTTGAACGAATCTGACAAGTTACGGTTAAATTATCAGACCAGAGTTGCGGTTCCTCAATATTTGCACCGATCTCAACATTGTTCAGATGGTATCTTGAAACAGGGTTCAATGTTGTGTCAAGTAACAGCGGTGCGTCAGCATCAATGACAAAATCAGGCAGTTCGACTGTTAGGAATCTATCAATTTCAATAGGATCCCAAAACTCAAGATCAGCATCATAGATGGTACCACTTGATTCAGGAACTTGGAAGGTTGTTGTAAATACTCCATTTTCAACCTGGACTGATTGGCCACCTGTCCATGCCGAAACTTGGAACATACCATCCCAAAGCAAAGCGATGGTTCCATTGTAAGGATCATTGGTATTCGAATGGAAAACGGTTCCTTGAATTTGGATGAAATCATTGGCAACAAGAATGGAATAAGATGTGATTTCCTGTGTTGTTGCCACTCCAGTGATATCTTTTATAGAATTAATTTCGATGTCTATGTTACGATCAAAGGTCCATGCAGAGTTCTCATTATAGAACATAAATCCATCAGTATCATAGGTTCGGATTTCCATTTGACCTACATTCACTCCATCGGTTGTAAGATCCCACATGACTTCAAAATCAAATTGAATATGGAGTTCATCTCCAATGATTGTTCCAACGCATGAGTCGATAATGGCAAGTCTAGGGTCGATTGAGGAACAGCCTTCATTTATTCTGAAGAGAATTCCAAGGTCGTCATCTCCACCAAGTGTCAGACGAACGGTGTTCAAATCGCTTAATCCATTGCCATCTCGAACAACAACATCCCAGCCTGCATGTTTGGTTGGTTCGAGAAGTTGCGGAATTCCACTTTCTGTAGGATATCGCTCCTCAACAGATACGATCTCTGCCTTCGTTGGTAAACGACTCGTCCAATACAAATGACCTTGATCAGTTCCATCTGTTTGAATCAATCGTCCATCTTTGTCCGTACCTTCGAGGTGGACTTGAATCGCATCATTCTCTTGGTTGCCAGTTTCATTGATGTAGAAGGTGATTTGCCAAGCAGTTCCTATATTGATGACAGTATTCGGGATGTTGATTCGTTCGCCTGGTTCAGAAATTCCATTTGCATTCAAATCATGTACTCCTTTGAGCCACACCCATGTTTCAATCGTATTTTCATCAAATCCAGCTATGTCGTAGACATCGATTTGAACGGTACGGTTTTGTTCTATGTTGAGATATGAACCCGTTAGTGGTGATGTTGTGGCAAGAATTGGAGCAAAGGAATCCAAAGTGAAGGCAGTTACTTGAGAATCCGTTTGCAATGTTATGGCATCAATTGTCTGTGCATCAATGCTTATGTAAGCAGTTCCTGATATGTTAGATGGAAGCGTTGTTACGAAGTCAGTTTGCTGATTGGAATTGAGATTAACATACGATGTAGATGTATTGTACCAAGCTATTGGTTGATTGACATCGCCAGGGGTTTCTCCAGCAATGTCAATATTCACTCGTACCTTGATGTTGTTCGATAAAGGACGTAAGCCAGTCGTAGTGTAACCATGATCAACGGAAACAGTAAGTGTTGATCCACCGATGATGACTTCGTTTGTTCCAATGGTGGAGTCTCCTTGGGTTGAGAAATTGGATGCAACTTCATCGATGTAAACCGAAACTGTTCGGTCGATTTCAACAGGAGTTGGATGAGTGTATGTTGAGGTTGCAACTCCTTCGGTCGAAGTACGAATGAGGACCTTGTCAGAATCCATGTCGTTGAAGGACATCGCCCAATTGACTGTTTGGACGCCATTGGTCGGTGAAGTCATGGTAATTGTATTCGTATTCAGTAATCCGTCTGTGTCGCTAACAATTGGAGCCGAGCCATCGGATGCTAATCGAATCGTTGTCCATTCAGCGTCTGGTTGGAAGAATCCTTCTGAGGTTGCTTTGATCATTGCAAATTCATAGATCGCTGGTTGTGTGAGTTGGTCTTCCATTGCTGAATGATGAGTTGAAAATGTGATTTCTGGTGCATTCGGTTGAATTGCAACTGGGTTGTTTAGGGAAAATGCTGCCTCTTCTGCCTCCCATTTTACAGAATCCAAATCGGGTATGATCCAATCCTGGACTTCCTCTGTAAACATCTGTATTCTGTATTCCATGAGGCCGTTATCACTGGCAGCGATGGATGAAAGAGAATGGTTACCAATTCCAAGCAACGCAAGATTTGCTGGATTTACGGTATCCACTGGAGCCCATGTTTCACTGGCCAATCCAGACTCCGAATTTGATATTCGATATTGAAGTCCGAGTGAAGTTCCTGTAGGTTCCGTACCTGCTAAACTCATCCACATCAATGAGGCTGAACCATGTTCGGTTGTTGAAAGAACGTTGACGGGAGAGGAGATCCAGCCTGAATGATTGTCGATTCTTGGGGCAATTTCGCTTTCATCCAAGTAGACAATTCCCCACGAGGAAAAGTATGGGCTGCTTGAGATGTCACCTCCAGCAAACACAGTTAATCCATCCACATCAATAGCTGCTAAGTCAAATACGCCAATCGATAAATCGTCCTGAAGACGCCATTGATTGGATTCAGGGAGATATCCCCATGTCTGTTTTGATTTTGCGTTCTTATCATGTCCACCAATCAATACAATCTCATCATTATGGACAGATGCAGCCATTCCAAACATGTGGAAGGACATGTTGGGCAGATTTGTCCAAGTATCGGTTGAAGGGTCATAAACTTCGGATGTATTGTGTACAGGCTGGCCTGACCATGAATAGGCCCCTTCTAAACCTCCAAATGCGTACAACTTACCGTGGTATTCAACCAATGGGAATGCAAATCGTTTGTAGGACATATTCGCTAATTCAGTCCAAGTACCTGCTACTGTGTCGTATTCGAGTAATCGATCTGTAACGTCATTGGCAGAGGCGTTTTGCACACCGCCTGCAATGTATATTTTCGTTCCAATACTTGCCATTCCAAAGTTTCCAACTTCTTTTGTCGCAGGCATTGCTGGTGGCGTTGTCGTCCATGTATCAGTAGAGATATCATAGACTTGAATTTGTCCAGTTGACTTTCTTGCAGGACTTGAACCGGGATACCAATCGCCGATTGAATAAATTTTGTCATCGATTTGAACACACTCATGGTATTGCTGACTGTTTGGCATACTCGATGAAGATAATGACCATGTTTCTGTTGATATGTTAAAAATTTCAATCAGATTGGTTGCTGCCTCATCGTTTTGTTGTTGTGGATCAGGGTCAGTTTTTCCGCCCATGAGATAAACGAGATCATTGGTATCATCATGCGCCATGCAACCATGTGCTCTTGTAATCAGAAGTCCACCTCCACTTGTTGCAGACCAGGTAATTTCAGGTCGTGTAAGTTCAAGTTCGGAGATACTTGCGTTACGTGCTACTTTATTGAGAAGAAAGCCAGGGTCTGTGAAACTTGTTTCCTCGCCAATAGAACGGTCGATTTCTGAGTCTTCAGCTCCAAAGAGAGAAGGGGATGGTTGTATCGTACCTAGGAGGATGAATCCAGTTATGACGAAATGAAGTACAATCCTACCTTTCCTCATACCGCCCCTGTGTGTCATCACATTCTTGAGGATTGCCAATGTTTGGACAGACCTGTTCATTGTGAAACTTCATAT
>NHFS02000011.1 GCA_002171315.2 Euryarchaeota archaeon TMED117
ATGTAGTGAATAATTGGGTGGTCTGGGATGTGTAGTTTACCATCTTTCATGACAATAGGTGTTCCGCTCATAGTTCTCATAACGTCCCACCAATAACCACTTCAAGAACCAACCGACGCGGTAGTTTCTATGAGAGGCAGCGTATATTGGGCCGGAGGCACCAAATTGAGGTGTGAAAATCAACACAAACAAAGCATTGATGTGGATTGGGAAGATGGCCCGAATCCAGTACAGATTCTCCTCCAAATGGTGGCAGCTTGTTCGATTGTTGATGTCGTAACCGGTTTGAAAAACCGTGAGTTTGGAAACGTTTGGATCGATATGGATTCAGAGCGAAGAGAGGAACAACCACGTTCATTCACAAAGATGCACTTTGTGTACAATGTAGAAGGGGATGTCCCTGAGAAACTCGTCCGAAGAACAATCGAAAAATCTCACGAAAAATACTGCTCAGTATCGAATACTATCAACGACAAGGTTGACATTACCTGGGATCTAATTCTGCACTGATCAAGCAATTTGTGCTGTCGCTTTGAGAGAGTCCAACGCGCTGCTGAGTGCCTGATGGAGCATCTTGTAGAGCGGGAGCCATTGTTTAGGGACCTTTTCTTCTTCTTCAACGATATTAAGGGACCCATTTTCTTGACGAACTCTGACACACGGTCGAATTTTCTGTTCATCTTGAAGTTCGACGAGGAGAGATAGTCTGAATTCATCTTCCTGTGAAGTTACACGTGCGGAATTGATGTCGACATCATTTGCAACAGCGGGAAGGACACCCACTGGATCGTCAGCATGCTTTACGATTGCATGATGCGCAAGAACTTGCAACAAGTCAGCGATTACATCTGAATCGAATGCTATTGTTTCGTTAATCTCGTCTTCTCCGAGCAGAATTTGTTCAAGAGGGTTCCTTTCGGTCTTTGAAAAAGAGTTGCTTGAGGAGAGTTCTTCGAAAATGTTGATATCATCAGCATCGAAGTCTGGGGTTATTGAGTCTGAGTTAAAGTCCATGTTATCAAAGCGTATTTTGCACCATCCCCTTTTGAACTGTTGTTCATATTGGGCAATACATGAAAGGTTCAAAACAGGGCGCATAGTAGCAAATACAGGGGAGTTAGATGAAAAAACTGTCATTGCTCCTAATTACGATTCTCTTTGTGCCTTGGGTTAGTTCCGCTCCACAGGGAATTGGGGATGTTGGAGGTGGAGGCTGTATTTGCCATGGCTCCCTTGATGCATCAACAGAACTCATCATTCTCGGCCTTCCAAACGAATTTGAGTCAAATACATCGTACAATTTTTCACTTGAAGTCCGATCATCTACAGTGAACATTTCACCTGGAGAAGAAGCTGGCGGATTCAGAATCGATATTTCGGGTGGAGAGATTGAATTTGATGAAGAACTCGCTCTAGTGCAAAAAATCGAAGAGGGTTGGACTCATACAACCTTAGGAAACAAAATCCGGTCATGGAATTTCACTTACATCAGTCCAAGCGATAACTCGACATATACTGACATCACAATCAACGGCAATGCTGTTAACGGAAATGATCAAAGTACGGGGGATGCTTGGAACGGTACAGTAATACGGATTCCGGGGACCTCATATACAGGCGATTTAGAACCCTCGACAAAAACAGAATCTCTTGGAACATTAGACTATGCTGTTGGAAGCATAGCAATACTCGGACTACTCGCAATTGCTGCAATGATCATCAAAGAGTAATCAGTTGACAAATTCAATTGTGCTGCTACGTAGAGCCTTGAGTTGGCGGGTTTCCGATGATCCATGGATTTGTTCACTCTTAACCCCTGTAAGTACAAGCATGACCCTAATCTCATCGTCAAGGGATTCATCAATAGCCGTCCCCCAGATGATTTTAGCATGTGGAGAAATACGTTCCGTGATAATTTGAGCGCAGCGCTCGGCCTCTCCAAGGGTAAGATTATTGCCGCCTACGACGTTAATGAGGGCGCCTCTTGCGTCACTGAAATCGAGATCGAGAAGTGGAGAGTGGAGGGCTTCTAGAGTTGCTTCTTCTGCTCTTCCTGGCCCTGAACCAGCACCCAAACCGATCATTGCTACGCCAGCACCTGAATTGATGACGGATTTCAAATCTTCAAAGTCAAGATTGACCATTCCGTCACGTGTGAGAAGTTCTGTAACTCCGATAATTGAGCGAACTAACAGTTCATCTCCAACTCTAAATGCGCTGGCAAGGGGTAAATCTTTGACGCCTTCAATTTCCAATAACTTTTCATTTGGAATCACAAGAATTGTATCGCAATGCTCACGAAGTCGTTCTAAGCCCCATTCCGCGTTTTCACGTCGAGTTGCACCTTCAGAATTGAAAGGATATGTCACAACTGCAATGGTCATAGCACCCTGTTGCTTTGCCAAACGTGCGATATGTCCTGCAGCACCAGTACCTGATCCTCCTCCCATACCTGCCGCAATAATTGCGAGTTGGGTATCGGTAGTAATTGTTCGAAGAGACATTTCTGATTCTAATGCAGCAGCTTCCCCCTTTGTAGGATCTCCACCCGCTCCACGTCCTCTAGCAGTTCGACCGATGAGTATTTTATTCTCGAGTGGAGACATGAGTAAAGCTTGAGCATCTGTGTTAATTGCATATCCTGTAACGAATGAATTCTCAAACAGNCCTTCNGNTTCGAGACGTCCAACAGCGTTACAACCCGCTCCACCTACGCCATAGACNCGAATTCTGGGTTGGAGAGATTCNAGCAGGGCTCGTAACTCTTCATCAGTTCCTTGGCCAGNAGGCTGAGGGGTCAATTGTGGTACAACTTCTTCATCGGAAAGTTCTAACACACGTTCGATCAAATGGCGCATAGCGACCATCTTTGTTGATGGTAACTTGAATGTATTCCTTCGNTTGTNTACTCGGAAGAGGTTTTCATGACTTCCTTTCAATCACGGAGGCCTTCTTGTGTGACNTGGTATACACATTCNCCATCTGGGAGNTTTGGTGAGTCAACCAGACGAGCAATACGTCGTCCACCCTTTGCTTTTCGCAAGTAAAGTCTGAAGGTTGAAGCGTGAGCTAAGACGTGTCCACCAATAGGCTTGGTTGGGTCGCCCCACATAGCATCAGGCTTGGAGTGAACTTGGTTTGTAACAAGGACAAGGGCATTGTTAACGTCGGCGAGTTGCTTGAGATCCTTGAGGTGACGATTCAATTTTTGCTGTCTGTTTGCAAGCATTCCACGGCCGATAAACTCTGCACGGAAATGACTTGTAAGTGAGTCGACAATAATCATCTTCACGTTCAAGCCTTTGCTCATTCGCTTNATTTCTTCAGCGAGGAGCATCTGGTGAGCAGAGTTGTATGCTCTTGCAACGTGAATTCTACTCAGGACTGCATCTGGATCTAAGCCATGNCCGCGAGCCATCTGNGTTATTCGTTCAGGACGGAAGGTATCTTCTGTATCGATGTAGAAAACGTCACCATCAAATCCACCTTCTTCAACTGGCATTGTGCAGTTGACAGCGAGTTGATGTCCAATTTGGGTTTTCCCTGATCCGAATGCTCCATACACTTCAACGAGGGCTTGAGTTTCAAATCCGCCACCAAGTAAATCGTCAATTGATTGAACTTTGGAGGAGAGTTTTTGCACTTCTCGACGACGATCGAGTAGCGCGGAACCTGAAACGAAACCGCCAATGTTCGCCATCTTTTTTGCAGCGTTGATGATCTTGCCAGCAACAGCCTCGCCAAGTTCAGCTTGCTCGGCTAAGTCCGCTGGAGACATAACCGCAAGGGCGAGCAATTCGTCGAATCCTGCTTCTCTTAGTTTTTCAGCAGTTGCTGGACCTACACCTGGTAAGTCTTCAATTGAAACCTCAGGGGCCTCATCATCAACGGCTGCCATCAANATGTCCTCTNCTACAGTCAGACTTTCATCCTTCTTACTTGTTGTCTTTTTCTTTTTACTAGTTGTACTCATTGTATCACTACCCCAAACCAATGGCTGAGGGTATATCAAGCAAGATTTGAGGGGAAAGGGATACAAAATCTGAATNTTTTATCNNCAACGAGCGCAGTATACGTGATTTCACTTTTCATTCACTTTCAGTTTGNGAATCTTCAGTTCCACTTTCGGTNGGGAATGGATTTACAGCACTTTCAGTTTGTTCNTATAAAATATCGATTACATGGTTTACATTGACTCTTTCTTGGTCGGTACTTTGGTCAAGTTGNACACTTAATTCATGNACTCCGCGCTCTGGGAAGNTGAGGCTAAAATCCCAAANNGCATCNTGNCCATCGGCTATTTGTTCTGTNTTCATNCCCTTNCTNTCTNCATTNGAATCNGTNAATTCCCANGTAATGGTTATCGGACTTCCACCGANTCCTCCTANGTTTTCGATGTTCTCAACGGTTGATTTGATTTGAAGNACCTTTGGAGCAGGNCCATCNTTNTCAGGTTCGGTGTTGATCTGCATAACATCAGGTTCTGCACTGTTCTGTTCACTCCATTCAATNTGCTGTTCTATTCGAATCATAACAGTCATGTTCTCNGAGTTTTCCTCAACATCAGTTGCAGTAAGAATAACCGAGAATAGCCCATGAAGCTCATAATCAACATCGATACTTGCCGATTCGTCAGCATTTA
This sequence comes from Euryarchaeota archaeon TMED117, assembly GCA_002171315.2. Classification (GTDB taxonomy): domain Archaea; phylum Thermoplasmatota; class Poseidoniia; order Poseidoniales; family Poseidoniaceae; genus MGIIa-L2. The sequence continues at coordinate 4,643 of NHFS02000011.1, forward strand.
CTGTGATTGGACTNCGNCCNTCACCNGGCTCTAATGAAAACGTTGCGAGATCAAAGTCCGATGTCGTCCGAGCNAAATCAAAGTTCAGTGAAACCCCAGTAAGTGAAATTTGTGAACCTCCAATGAAGGATTGTTGAATGGTTCCNCTGGTTGATTCGTANTAAANAACCAAATCAATAACCTTCTCATCCTCTTCTNCGTCGGAATCAAGACACCCAGAGAGCGATGAAATCAACATGAGTAACGAGAACCCAACTGCCTTCCAACCTCCGCTCATGGTTATGGTTACACGTCATCATTCAAGAAATCAATGCCGAATCACTCTACTTTTTGATTATCGGTGGATTGAAAGGGAAGGACTGTGGCCGTCAAAGCAGCGAGGTGGGGTAGTCTGGATATCCCGTCGGGCTCATAACCCGGAGATCGATGGTTCAAATCCATCCCTCGCTACCACTCATGAATATTGATAATAATCATGCTTAGGCTGTAATGTATCCATTGCACTTTGTAATCGTGCATTTGCAGCAGTAATTCCTTCGGAAATGTCTGAACATTCCTGACGTATTCTCTGGGATTGTTCTCTGCACTCCGGATATGTGTGAATGCAGGATTCCAAAACTGCAAGAATGGGATCGATTTGAGCTGGTTTAGCTCCCCCTTCTGGTTTGAGCCAATATTGTCCGTTTTCTAAGATAACTGGACCGGCTTGTTGAACATCATTTGCCAGAGTTTTGGCATGCTTAGTGGCAACTCCTTCTGTTTCACATACAGACAACATAGCGAGAAGATTTCCCTGTTGAATTTTGTGGGCTTTAAGGAAGAACTTGACCGCCTTCCGTTTTTTCCCAGAAGCCAGATAGACGGTTCCAATAGGCCTCAAGTCTTCTTCCATCGGCGTTAATTTTTGCAATAATTGGGGTGCAGATTGAAGCAATGTCTTCTCCAGTTTTTTACGTTCTCTCTGCAGAACAGAAGAGGCCTTAATCGCCAGTTTGTGTTTTTCACGCCGGGACAATACCTCGGTTAGAATTCGAAGCCCCTTGACGAGGAGGGTTTGTGTTGCAGCATCTCGAGATTTCTGAGAGAGAAGCATGCCTGTGAATTCACTGGACATGACTTCAACCATTTCGTAACGCTGTTCTTCAAAATATCGAATCATTTGCGACAATGTTTGATTCGGGTCTGACATTCCAAACATGCTCATGCCTCATCATTGATTTGTGGCGGCTGTCAATGTCGTTGTACTGATTACGCCATCAATGGTCCGAATATTATTGAGGATGAAGGTCGAGAGTGAAGTAAAATCTGGCATCACAATTTTGCAGTAGGCGTCATATTCGCCAAACAAGACCATCGATTCGACGACTTCTGACATTTCACAAAGCGCTGTAGAAATTCTATTTTCAAATCCAGGTTTTGTTGAAATCAATACAATTGCAGTCGCCACAGACTCGTGTCCATCAATGGCGGCCATACGTGTCGATTCGGAACCTCATGTTTAATTCTTGACGTGCTTTGGTTGTCATCGGAGAAGGTCATGCAGAAGCCAATTTTTGCCATTACAGGATCTCCGGGGACAGGTAAAACGACACTGTCAAGCCAATTGACTGCAGAACGATTTGATTGCCATACAGTGGAACAAATTGCGACAGAATTGGAATGCATAGAAGACCAAGGCGGCGATATTGTTGTTGCGACCAACCGCCTTGCCGAGTGGAGGTATACGGGGGATAAAATCGCCATCATAGAAGGTCATCTTTCCCATCACTGTCATGTCGATGCGATCATTCTTTTGCGATGTAATCCAGTTGAATTGAAACGAAGACTGACGGCTAGAGAGAGTTATGGGTCAGCAAAGATCCAAAACAATGTAGAGTGGGAAATGATTGCGGGGATTTGGTCAGAATTACTCGAAGATTGTCCGAACTTGCCAATTATTGAACTTGACATGACCAAAAATCCCTACGAAAAGGATTCTGTAGAATTATTCATTGATCAATATGAGAGTAGAAATACTGTTCAAGAATCAATTTCACTTGCAATAGACTGGTTAACGACCAATAACTTGTCCGAAAGCATATGACCTTTCGATGCTCCGGACAAGTTGATACCTATGGCTCTTGAACAGTTAAGGAAGCGTTGGGAAGCAATGGCTTCACCACTTGTAATGGGCTTAGGCCGCACCAATCCTGCCTTTCTGACGTGGCTTGCTTTACCAGTCGGCATAGCAGCGAGTTTACTCGTTCTCTTTGCTCCAAAATCAGATACGGGTGCATTGATGCTCATGGGGTCGGCTCTCTTGATCGGTTTCTCCATGATTCTCGATGGTCTTGATGGACAACTCGCTCGTCAAACAGGTCAAGTATCCCGATGGGGAGATTATCTTGATCACACACTCGATCGACTTCTTGACGCAATGTGGGTTATTGCAATTGCCTCAAGCCCTGCATGGGTTGATGATCCAGCAATAGGCTGGGCTGCAGCATGGTTCACAATCTTGGGATCCTATATGGGGACACAAGCTCAAGCGGTAAGCGGAGGTCGTAATTACAAAGGATTTTCAAGAGCAGATCGAACAATTCTAACCATTGCAGCGCTTGCGATTACAGGGATATTCTGGCTACTCGATGTGCAAGATTATTCTGCTATGCCGGGAATGTTTGACCATCTTGAATTGAGCCCACTTACCGCTGTCGTCTTTATTTCAGGGCTTGGCGGAATGTACACGTTCGGAATTAGATTCTTGCAAGCCCGCAATGAAATCATCGAACTCGATAAGACCCATCCATTGGAACAGCCCGGTTCTGATGAATCCGAGTGATTCAAAACGTCTACAATAAGGCGTATTCATCGCTGCGTAATGCGGTATACTCTTAACAGACGGCGGCGACGTTATGTGTGATGGGTGCGAACGCGCTGAACCGGAGTCTACAACCTAAGGCGGG
>NHFS02000053.1 GCA_002171315.2 Euryarchaeota archaeon TMED117
ATCATCTCAGGAGCAGAATCACTGTCAAGTTGCGTGACTACAGGGCTAGGTAGTCTTAATCTTGGAGAATTGTCATCAAAATCAGTTCCTGTGATCGCTACACGACCCCATGAATTCGAACCAGTTGCACCATCAAGGCGCCAAATCCACATATTCCCTGAATTTTCATCAATGGTAGTTGCAACGACTGCAGTGTTGGAATCATCGAGTTGAGCCCATGCAGGGTCGCTTGGATGTGTGCCTCTATCGAGAATAACTTCCCATGATGGGGCCGTTGGTGTCGAAGAACCCAAGGGAATGGTCATTATTTGAGGGTCTTCGGAGTTGATATCGACTGCGGAAATAACGAGTTCAGGTTGTCCATCAAGTTCTAGATCGGCAAGAAGCGGTTGTGTGACAGAAAGGTGATTACTTTCTCTTGTCGGTGCGTGAGGGCTTGTGATTCCAATTCGCAGATCAGCATCTGACCAAGACCATGCGACTTCATTCGAATGCCCTCCTGTTTGCCAACCAGATTCATCACAGGTTAGTTCTGGAGACCATACGTCCACGTTTAGCGCACTTTCCGTGTCATAAACAACAACAATTTCGGTTGTCCCATCGAGGTCAACATCAACCAATACTGGAGTGGAGCGTGCTGATTTTGTCGATCCTAAGTTAACTTCCCAAGCTACGCTTGCATCATCACCTGCAATGAGTGATAGTTTTGTCGAAGAAGTTCCTGTGCTGTCGTGAAGAACCACGGCAAAGAGGCCAAGAGGTGTGCACCTGTCCTTTGCCCCTGAGGTGACGTCTAAATTTGCTGAAAAGTTTCCAATAATGGATCCATATGCATCTGAACCGATGCCGTCATCCAAACCAACCCAATTAACGACGGGGTCATTGATACTCGCGAGTGAGGTTACTAAATCGACTGAGCCTGTTCCAGGACCTCCATCTGCTGAATGGACAGGCATTGAGCCATTTCTCGTAGGCACTCCTCCATATTGGCCCCACGGTTGGTCAACTGGATTCCATTGATTCCCGGTACTTTTTACAACACGCTCTTCGTCCTGTAATGTCTCTATGGTCATCTGGCTAAGAGAGGTAAGAAGCATGAGTAGAACCATGCCAAGAGCTGGCAAGAATTGTTCCGTTCTGGAATGGCTTGCGCTACTCATTGTCTACATTGTGCATCAAGGGGTTGTTATTGCTTTGGGCGAAAGGTGCAGAAAGAAGCCTGATTTCCAGTAATTATTCCCTATTCGGGAGTGTTTTACTACATCCGCAGTAGCATGAATTAGGGGTGTGCTTCATATAGGGGTCGTTACTGGGCAAAATGACTTCGGTCACCTTCTCTCCCGAGGCGGCGCCGGTGAAGGACGGAAGAGGCTCACCCCCTTCCGCTTCATTGCAACGCTATGAGAAGGCCGGGGAGAGGAAAAAAGATGTACAAAATCGTCAGTAAAGAGGATACTATTCGTATTCCCGCAGAGTACATGAAGAAAGGACAATCTCTTGATCAACATATTGATCGATTGGCTATGACTGCATTTGAAGGTCGNTTCGATGAACAAAACCGNTTCATTCTTGTGACAAGCAACCACACACCACTCGGCCGTGGCAGAATCATTCACGGTGATGGTGCAATTTATCAACGCGTCCGATTCGACGCTCTTCTTTTCTGCATGGATGATTACGAAGTTGTTGAAGGTGCCATCTCTGAAGTCAACGAATTCGGGGCTTTCGTCCGAATCGGCCCAATGGAAGCACTTCTTCACAAGTCTCAAATTCTTGAATCTCAAGTTGAAGTGAACGTCGGTGCAGGAACAATCTCTGGCCGAGATGATGACAAGCGGTTGGGAATTGGTACAGCTGTTCGAGCACGAATTGTTTCACTATCACCAGATACAAGTGATCCTCGTCGTTCCAAGATTGGATTAACATGTAAGCAACCAGGACTCGGCTCCCTTGAATGGCTCCACGAAGCAGGTGAGTGAAATGCCAAAGAAACCGTACGCATGTTCAGAATGTGGATTGATTTTACAAGATGACGTTGATCAATGCCCTAGGGCTCCATCTGCACAAACCACGACTGATTGGCAAGGATATGTNATTGTCATTCACCCTTCACGCTCAGAAATTGCAAAGCGCCTAAATATCGACCAACCCGGACGATATGCTTTGAAGGTGAATATCAGATAAGGAGAGAATAACAATGGAAATTGTAAGTCGTACGGAAAACAAATTACTCAATCGTGTTGAAATCGAATTTCGATGGAGTCACAAAGGTAAGGAAACTCCATCTAAAAAAGAAGTCATGGATCTTGTAAAAACACTCGAGCCTGGATCAAATCCAGACCTCATTGTTGTCAAGAACTGCAAAACTCGATATGGACAAGCACTAACAACTGGTAATGCATTCATCTACGAAACAGATGGGGCTATGAAGGTTGAACCTGATTATATCTATGAGCGCCACAAAGGATTCCGAAGCGGTGCCCCAGCTGAAGAAACAACGGAAGGTGATGAGTGATGGGAGAACCAAACGCAAACGCAAAGTGGTCAAAATACGCTATTGCAGAGGATGGAACTCTCGTGCGAAAAGCAGAGGTGTGTCCAACCTGTGGCCCAGGAGTTTTCTTAGGAGTTCATTCCGATCGAAAAACCTGTGGAAGATGCGGTTATTCAGTTAAAATTGAATGATTCATCATNCCATCATTTGTCACTACCCAAAGTCNATCNGGGCTTCGGATATGCTGGACAACGACTTCTCGATTATCGAATCTTCTGAAATCGTTNTCCATCAGTTCTAANTCTTCTCTCCATCCAGCGAGATACCATGTGTTTGATTCTTCATTGTACATGATACTCTGAATTGGACCACTTGATGTGGCTTCACAGACAATTTTCCCTGCTTTGTACCAGTAAATATGGCCGTTTTTCAAAACCAGTAGCCTGTTTGATCCGACGGATTCAACTTTGTCAAGTGAGCCATCAAGAACAAATGAACCAGTTCCAATTAGGGTTCCATCACTTTTAGACAATCGACGGCAACCACCCGCTCTGGACCATATCTCAATACTTGAATCTGTGACACAGATATCAACCGATTCTTGACTCATTGGAATTTTGTTTAAATCAGGCCACTCAGGGGGGGGTGCTCTCCATTGTTCTACACCATTGGTATTGAATGAGTAAACTCCTCGATTCCACAGAATGAAAATAAATCCATCATCATGCCTTGCTAATCCAAGAGGCTCTGCGTCCAAAACATGCGCCCATAAGACGCCTGCAGGTTGAATTGCATTTTGTATAGTGCTTGCTTTTCGAACATCACCTCGTTCTACACCCTGCTGGAATGGTTCCGTGCAAGGAATTGCCCCCATTCTAGCGACCAGTAATTCCCTATCAATCCATGTTGCTACAAGCACATCATCGATCATGATTACGTGTTCAATCGGGGCAGGGAACGGTGATGCAAAGGCTTCTATTGGGTTCCATTGTTCATCTAAGCGGCAGAGTTGACCATCCACTCCTACTGCAATCGCATAGACATCTTCAATCGTCGGTGTTGGCAGTATTTTCAGGACTTTGAATGGTAGTTGCTTTGTTTTTGCTGCTTCGCCCATGCAGTTCCTACTGAAGGGTTGTTTGTCAATACTCGCTTTGAAAAACCGCCCCTTACTCCGTAGTTCATGGACGGGATTATTCTCATCGCTGTGAATGGTGATGATATCGCTTCTGTCAACCAAGCAAAGTACCTCCTCAAGAAGGGTACCTGGAATTCTTTGGCTGATGTAGAAGGCCTTGATGCATATCAATACGAACATGTGCGGATGTGGTTTTTACCAGAACGAATTCTTTGGGAAGATCATTTAGACAAACGATGGGAATTCGCTACGAATGAAACAGTTTTGGAAGTAATATTCCCCTCTCGTCATGCGGCTAGAAGTGGCCAGCCTTGCTTAACATTACACCCAATTGGAGTACCTCATTTGGAACACAATAAAACACCTGAATTTGGGGGTAAATCTGGATTCGCACCGCCGCCATCTCCTCGATTAGGACCATGGTGGAGGATGTTAAGCGAGATGTGGGCCGAGAAATCGATTCCAGATTTTTCATTATCTCTCGAAGTTACACATCATGGGCCCATACTGAATGTGCCTTGTCTCTTTATTGAAGTAGGTTCAACAGTTGATTATTGGCACCATGAAGGAGCTGCAGACCTTCTTTCTGATGTTATTTGGAATGGTCTCGGCCTTTCCAGCAAACCTGAAGTTGGTCGATGGGATCCAAAGGAACATCGAAATCATCCAGTTCTCATAACTTTAGGAGGTGGCCATTATGCTCCTAAGGGAAACAAATTAGCCTCAGAAAAAGATGTTTGGCTTGGTCATATGCTTGCGAATCATTCAATTCCCTTCGGAAGTTCAGAACAACCAGGGAATCTATGGCATCAATCAATTGATGCTATTGTTCAGTCTACGGAAAAAGCCTTTCCTGAAGGGACTATTGTAGCGACTGTTGAAAAGAAATCCTTCAAAGGATGGCAGCGCCAACTTATCTATCAACATCTTGAATCAATCTCTGTCCCAGTCCTTCGTTCAAAGCCCTTCTTGGAAATGGTCAAAGGTCGTCAGCAAAACCAATGACTTGAGGGGGATTCATAATGCTATCAAAATTGATTGTGGCTATGACGCTTCGCATGCCCAAATGGTTTGTTCGTTGGGTTTCTCGAAGATATGTTGCAGGCTCAACCCTTGACGATGCAGTTCGAGTTATGAAACGTTTAGAGGGAGAAAATGCCTGTTTCACAATCGACGTCCTTGGAGAAGAAATCTCAACTATGGATGAAGCAAATTATTTCCTTGAAGAATACGTCCGTGTGATGAAGGCTATCGTAGAACACAAGATGGATGCTAATCTTTCGATTAAACCAACTGCGTTCGGTCTACTTATTGATGAGACGAAAGGATTTGAAAATATTGAATCGCTTGTTCGACAAGCGGCAGAACATGATATGTTTGTAAGACTTGATATGGAAGATCATAGAGTAACCACAGAAACAATACAGGTTGTTCTCAAACTTCACCAAATTGGCCTAACAAATGTTGGAACTGTACTCCAAGGTCGCCTTCACCGGACGTTACAAGATATCGAGGATGTGGAAACTGCACTGGGTCCGATGGCAGATTATAGAATCTGTAAAGGGATTTACCTGGAACCTGAAAATATAGCATATTCCTCTCGAAGTGATATACGAAAAGGAACGAATGATGCAATCAAAGAAGCGCTCGTTAAGGGTGCGTATGTGGGCATTGCTTCACACGATCAACCTGTCGTAGATTATTCACTGCAAATACTCAAAGAACTCAATATGGGTCCTGAACAGTTAGACCCTCGTCCAAATGCAGGTGGCAATAGAAAAGGAAAGGGCCCAGGCTATGAATTCCAAATGCTCCTTGGTGTGTGTGGGCCGCTGCGTAGAAAGTTAGCTAAACAAGGGCACAGGACAAGAGTGTACATTCCTTATGGCGAAAAGTGGTATGAATACAGTATTCGTCGATTACAAGAAAACCCTACAATAGGTCTTCAAATTGCGAAAGCGTTTCTGATGCCTTGGTCAAATAGACCTTGATTACTTTCTTCGTCGCTTCTTGTCTCTGCGATTTGTAGGTTTGACTCGTTTTTTGATGTATTCTTTTGGTAGAATCGGATTTGGATTGAATCCCAGTTTTCCTTCTTTCCATGCTTGTCGACGTTCCCGCGGTGTCTTTGGAGCAAAGCGTTCCGGTCTTGGAGGCTCATGAAGATACATTCTCTTAATTTTTGAAGCATCTACAGTCCCGCGCAGTGTTCTTCCTTCACCTGTGTGAATCGCACGTATTCTCCATGTTTGAGGTCCTATATCGATAAGCGTACTTGCTTTGAAGGTGGTTCCTTGGTCTACAATGAGTACATCAGGTGTCGAAAATTCACCTCGTGTCTTTGTGATTTTAACTCGCAACATGTCTTGCCGTAGTGCAACTGCTCGAACGATCTTTGTTGCTTCCATTCCATCTGATGTACCATCCTCTGATTCGAGGCGTGTGATTCTCCAAGCCATATCATCATGCTCAAAGACATCTCCAAGGTCAAGCCATTCATCGGAATCTAAATCGATTGTTGCCATGTATGATTCTGGACCATCTGTTAGCATGAATGGGACTCTCTTTAGCGGAGGTGGACGGAATTGTAACTCGTGAACCGTTGAACACTCGTTGCATCGAAGGAGGAAATCTTTCCCTCTGCCCATTTCCCTTTCACGCAGAATATCATGACCAGTAACATCGTCGCATGTCGGACAAAGTACTGCGTTTTCGAGCACTTCTTCCTCTTCGAAAAAGTCCTCCTCTTCATCATAGTCTTCCATCGGTCTCATGCAACCCTCGATGGATAACACCTTTGAAGGCACCGCATCTGACCAGAACACAGACTTCAAATCAAAATGTAGCCAGCGTCTACCAATGAGCGAAGTGAAGAGAGATGACGTACTTCCTGCGCTTCTCGTTGCAGACGATCAAAGATCCCGAAATGAACCAGAAATTGCTGCAAACATTGCAACACAATTAGAACACATGGGACTTCATACATGGTCTATTTCAGTTCTAAGACGCTTAAGAGATGCCATTGGCCGATTATCACCCACATCTGTTTTAGAAATTGGCGCCAGTATTGGACATCGATCTGCATGGTTGTATGATTTGTTTACCACTCAGAAACCAAAAAAATACGATATGGTCGAACAAGGGGCGAAATTTGGAGTGATTTTGTTCCGTTTACAATCTCGCTACGAAGCAGCACCATGGTCGAATATTTTGGTGGGAGAGTTTACAACACTTCTTGCCGAAGCTAAAGCCTGGTCAATGACAATGAAATCAGGTGTTGGTACTGGAGAAAAGCGACTTGACTTATCCTACGATGCAATCATTGTGGATGATCAACCAGCCAACCTCGCTTCAACAATTTCTGAATCACTTCCTCTTCTTACACAAAATGGTGTCCTATTTACTGTCGAACCGCCTACACCAACAGGTGATTACGATGAACTTGATGAAAACGAACAAGCTCAAGTGGATGGATTCAATGATTGGATAAAATTGATTGAATCATCTAACTCAACACATCACATGGCATTTGTTCCGTTGTTTGAAGGAACTCTCGTCGCTTTTTTCAAACGGTAATTAAGCTTCATTTGCTTTGTCGAGAAGTGTTTGTATGTCGAGTAAGCCATATCCATAATTGTTATCGTGGCCAGATTGTCCATCTTGAGGAGTTACTGTCTGCATTAACCAATCTTTAACTTGGTCGATGGTTGAAACATCACTTGATGTTCCATTACTTGCAAGTTCAGGATTTTGTTCGAGTAATAGTGCAATGGCCCCTGTGACGAACACAGTTGCTGCACTTGTTCCACTCGATGATGACCATGTTCCTTTGTTATTGAGAACGGGGACATCCTTTGCAGGAGCTACGACTTCAGGTTTCTTATCTGGATCATTTCTTGGTAATTGGAATGGGAATAGGCTACCTCCATTATTTCCTTCCGAAGATTTTGCCCAATGACCTCCTGATTCTGTTACCCCACCAACGCATATAACGCGTCGTTCGCCACCGGGGGACGCTACATCGCCATCATCTTCTTCTCCACCATCGTTTCCAGCTGCGGCAACAACAAAGATTCCTCGTGTAGTTGCATCGGCAACTGCATCCTCAATTGTCCTCCCACCTGAATCTATGAATGGTAGTATGTCAGGGGCACCACCAAGGGATAATGAGATGATATTTGTGTTTGAATTTATACACCAATCAATCCCTGCAGCCACATCTTCTTCATATCCTGAACCATTCTCTTGCATTACTTTTGCAACGTATAGATCGACATCTTTGGCTATGCCATCAAGCCAACCATCAGCGATGAGTATTCCTGCCATATTCGTACCATGTCCATTGTCATCATACGGGTTTGTTTTCCCTTGAACAATGTCTGTCCAGCCTTTCAAATCATATCCTTTAAGATCGGGATGGTCCAATTCAATTCCGGTGTCAACAATACAAACTTTGACACCCTTTCCAGTAAGGTCCGAAGGCATTCCAATGAGGCTCTGATATGCGTCTTCTGATTCAATAAGTGCATCTTTCGGTTTGATAAAACTTAAACCGTCTCCTACCAATACGCTGTAAAGAAATCCTGCGATTAGGACGAGCATAATTCCAGTTGCCACACTGACAATTTTTCGAACAATAATCAGATCTTTTTCCAATCGAGGATTGAGAACTTCCTCTGAATGAATTTCTGGAATTAAATCATCCATATTTCTTCCTCAACTAAACGCATGTATTGCTTCGGAGAATGTATCAACAAATCGACGAACATCTTCTTCCGTGTTGTAGAAGTACGCCGATGCCCTTAATGAGCCATTGTATCCTTTGTCATTAAACCATGAATGGACACAATGCTGCCCAGAGCGTACCATGACTCCTGAGACTTCATCGAGTAGGAGAGCTATATCATGCGAAGGCAATTTATCATCCAGTAATAATGAACATATGCCACCCCGTTTGGAAGCATCTTCTGGGCCAATAATAGAGACTCCTGGTAAATTTTTGACACCTTCAGACATGATTCTGTTCAGTGCTTGTTCATGTGCATGGATATCATTCATGTCCAAATTTGTGAGGTATTCAATAGCAGCTCCTGTTGCCATCATGCCCGCAAAGTGACCTAATCCACCTTCAAACTTCGATGGAGGTTTAGCCCATTCCAATGATTCATATGTTGAGGTCTTAACAGTCTGTCCACCCGATTGAATCGTTCTCATATTTTCAAGAAGTTCGGTTTTACCCCATAGTCCACCCATACCAGATGGTCCGAGCATTTTGTGTATTGAAAATGAGTAGAAATCGATACCTAAGTCTTGGACATCGACGCTCATATGTGGAGCAGATTGTGCACCGTCTATGGATACAAGTGCGCCGTAATCCTTTGCGATTTTGGTTATGTCTTTTACAGGAATTTCAACCCCATCGAGGTTTCCTACGTGACTCATTGATACCATTTTGAGTTTAGATCCAGCGTTCGCACACGCTTCTTCAAATGATTCCAAATTAAACGTATTGTCATGGTTTGAGCGAACAATCCTGTGATCAATACCTTGTTCTTGTTCAAGTTGAAGCCATGGGACAAGGTTGGAATTATGCTCTCGGTCAGTTGTTAGGACAACATCTCCTCTGTTCCATTCGAGACCTTTTGCAATTTGGTTAAGGCTGTGGGTTGCATTTCGTGTGAAAACGATTTCATTTACAGAGGGTGATGAGAAAAAGTCAGACAGCTTCTTTCTCGATTGTGAAATTGTTTTTGAGACATGAGTGCCATATCTGTGGACCGATCGGCCACCACATCCAGGCGAATTGATGTAGTAATCTTGTATTGCATCAATAACTGATTGTGGTTTCAGTGTCACACAAGCATTGTCCAAGTATGCTACTGGATCATCTCTCATCAATGCTGGAAAATCTTTACGGAATTGCTTCATTAACATCACCAAGCTTCTTCATCTGGAGCCACTTCTGCAATCATGACTTTACTTCGTAGGTCCTCTTCTGCAGAGACAGCAGCCTTTGTTCGAACAAGAGTTTCTGTGCCTAGCATTCTTTGAGGGAACCAAATGGTCCACATAAGCAGCGGTATACAGGCAACTGAGAGAATAAAGTAGACTGCAATAAGAATCGTCTGTTCAGACATTCTTTCAGCCACAAAGTGTGCTCCACTCCATGAACTTACTATCGCTAATCCACACCATGTAAGACAAATACCCGCCCATGCTTTGAGTGAGTGTTCTGCCATTTCAGTTTCCATTACACGCACGTCTTCATGCAAATGATTTGTTTCTACGTGGAGATCTCTGGTTTCAGTGACTGCCTTAATGAAGAAATAGAGGAAAAAGATGCACACTAATGATACAAGTAATCCTCCCATCATCTCCGATAACTCAAATTCCAACGGGAATAATTTATTTTCAACGTGGAACAAAATTTGGGACAAACCGAATCCACCCCATATCAACATCAACGTAACGCTATGGGTTCTCATAATAGGAAACAAACGAAGCAATTGGTAGAGGAACCAACCCCAACAAACAATGGATAAAATCATCTGGAAATATGCTGTTGCTCCAGATTGTTGTAAACCCTCTAGTCCAGATAACTGGGCATCACCGCCATTGATTATTTCACTATTGAACGTTCCAAGAATAATTGCAAATACACCTGCAATTATTGTCAAGAGATGTTGTTTATTCCATTCATGCCGAATTAACTTCCATTGGAACATAATTTCTTTTCGAACAGTGGATATCATTGGGTGGAAATCAAAGAATTTTGGTTGAATCTCAATATCAGATAGTCTGAACGGTAAGGCGTTATGATCGGGGTCCAATGCCTCGTTTTCTTCACCGCCCATGTACAACCCAAGACGTTCCCCTTTGAGTTTGTTGCGCTTCCTGTTATCCTAAGGGAGAGCGTTAAACGGTGATGGTGTTTGGGTCGGCTTGCGAGCCGAGATCGCATAGCCTGGTAGTGCGCGCGACTGGAAATCGCGTGGGCCTGTCCCTCGGGAGTTCAAATCTCTCTCTCGGCG
>NHFS02000002.1 GCA_002171315.2 Euryarchaeota archaeon TMED117
ACGACCCATTGATGGTGTACCCTTTGACATATACTCACCTCGATGTCGAAGCCACCTGCCCTCTCCTTATCAAGGCAACGCTAAGAGAATACCCTGATATTTTGTCAATCCCTGTTTTGAATTCGAGAAGTAATGTTGACAAATGCTACAAAGATCATAATCACGACAGAAACCAATACTGCAGTGGCAGTGATGATGAAGTGAACTACATTGGTCAGAATTTGAGCTCTGCTACCACTATTGTCCTCCAGTAATACGCCTCCTTGGGTTGTAAGGAGAATAGATGCAAGAATTCCTAAAATTGCTGCATAGGACATGCTTATCCATGGTGCTTTAGGTTCATTTCTGCTCTTCGAATATCTGAACATATTAACAATGAAAAACAGAGACGTCAATGTATAGGTTGTCAAGAAAGCGTTTGCGAAACGAGCAAATCCTTTGGATGTATCTTCGTCTGACGTACCGTTTGCTATTGCCAAAATTAAACTTGGCAGAATGAGAATTAAGCCACCTATGAGCAAGACTCGTTGCTTTGGAATTTCACTCATCTTCTTCACCTCCAAGATTCTTTCGAACAACCTCGGCTGCAAAATCGAGTTCTTTGTTTGAGGGTGGGGGCAAATCCGTTAGCCCTGGGCGTTTTCTTTCGTATTGCCAGATTGCAAGTGTGAATACGATTACCGAGAGTCCAAGGCCAGCAAATATGCCGAATAAGTCGCTTGTTGCTAGCCATAGGGATGTGCTGAACTGAGTCGTTGTTGTATGTGCATTTTCAATATACAATCCAAGGAGTAGAAATGCAAATGAGAAGATTCCAAGAAGAAACAGATTTCGAGATGCATCGTTTCTTTCATCTCCCATGTGCTTGATAATGTACGATCCGCTGAGAAGAATACTGCTCATGCTTAAGAGAAATGTCGGTCGGAAAATGAGCCAATATTTGTTGGTTTCACCTTCCCAATTGAGGGAAGGTAACCAGTTTGTCTCATGCCAATTCATCCATTCTAGAAGAGCAAGGCCCGATATGAAAAGCAGAAGTCCGATTGGTCTATATTTTCGATTAAATCGTTGAACAGGGATGTCTCCTGAGAATGTGGCTATGAATAATCCTATGAAAATCAACAATAGGGCAGGGAGGATTGCTACAATCAAAGCAGATGAGGCAGCAGAAGGTGATTCTGGTACAGTTAAGAATGAAGCAAGATACAGGCTTCCTCCTAGAATGAGAAAGCCCTTCCCAAGGTTCTGCAAAGTGTTCTGGCGGCGGAATTGCATAGCAATGCCGAGAGAAGCAATAGCAAGAGGTATCCAAAGAAGCAATGCCGCTCTGATTTCGTCTTGCATGACCGTAGTTCATGGTATTCGACTTATGAATATCCCTACAAATTTCCTTCCTGTTGGGCTTATTGCATTGGAATTCTCTTACGACAGCAATAAATACCCGTCGATTGTCGCCAAGACGTTCAGGTGATGACATGGTTAAGATGCCTCGTCAAATTAAGCGATATAGTCCGTCTGCTGGTAAGCACACTCTTCACACTGTTGAGCGTGTCAAAAAGAAGCGAGCTTCTGAGCTTCGCTGGGGTCAACGCCGTTTCCGTAAGGTTATGCGTGGATACCGTGGTTTCCCTCGACCTAAACCAGACGGGCGTGAAAAGCCTACTAAGCGCGTGAACATTCTTTACCGTTGTACTGAAACCGGTAAAGCACATTATGCACCATGCAAGCGTGCAAAGAAATTCGAATTAATCGATCGATGAGGTGGAAAAAATGTCTGGCGAATTCATCAAAGTATCCTGCAAAGACTGTGGAAGCGAATCTATTCTGTTTTCACGAGCAACTACTGTAATCTCATGCGGTGTTTGTGGCGCTACTCTTACAAATCCTTCAGGTGGAAAAGCAAACCTCGTTGGCTGCACCGTCTTAGAGACAATGGAATGAGGAGGCTGAGCCTCCATGTCAACCGACCTTGTTTACCCCGAAGAGGGAGAACTTGTCGTTGTATCTGTAAAAAGCGTCAAGCAAAACGGTGCTGATGTAACCCTTGATGAATACGAGGGCGTTGATGGCTTCATTTTCATTGGTGAAATTGCGAGTGGTTGGATCAAAAACATCCGTCGGTTTGTAAGAGAAGGTCAGCGCCTCATCTGTAAAGTAATGCCCAGCCGCATGGATGGAAGTTCTCTCAAACTGTCTTTGAAATCAGTTTCAGAAGAGAGGCGTCGAGATCGCCTCCAACAGTGGAAAAACGAACAGAGAGCACTTCAATTGTTCAAGGTACTCGGTGAAAGCCTGAAATGGACCAAAGAATTCTCTTCCGAACTACTTGAGGAATTAATTGAATCCTATGAAACGCTATACGGAGCATTCGAAGAAGCCGCTATGAGTGAAGGATCGTTAACAGATGCAGGATTCGAGGGAGAATGGATTGCTCAGTTCATTGAAATCGCTGTCGAAAACATCATTCCTCCTTTTGTTGAAATACGTGGGACGTTGACACTAACAGTTGAGACCAAGGATGGTGTTTTAACAATCCGAGAGGCACTTTTAGCCGCTGAAGCACTATCTTCTGAAGAGCAAGAGATTGAAGTCAATTGTTTCTATGATGGGTCTCCAGAATACCGTATTGAATTGAAAGCTCCAGATTTCAAGACTGCTGAGGACACATGGACAGATGCAATTAAAGCAACTGTTTCAGTAATAGAAAATGCAGGCGGAACAGCCCTTGCTTACAGAGAGTGAACATTATGGCTCGTCAACTCCTTCAACAATGCACTCTATGTCAAGCATGGTGTCTTGAAACAACGTGCCCCCAGTGTGGAGGGAGAGCTCAAGCAGCTGCCCCTCTAAAGTGGTCACCTGAAGATCATCGTGCAAAGATTCGTCGAACATTAAACAATGTCGAAACACCTGAATGGAGTGCTTCAATTCCAACACTTCCATCGGTTGAAGAATTACGTTCTGGTCATTCCAACAAGGAAGAAGAATGAGACTTATTTCACAACTTCCTTGTGAAACATTATACTCCGTAATGGTAGGCTTTGTGATTCATGCCACTACTTATCGATACTACAGACGAACATGGCCTTCCAACTGCGGATCTTCTTTTGTTTGCCCTTCCAGGTGTTGGAGATGTCGGAAAGAACGCAATTGAAATGCTTAACGAATCAAGTCAAGCAGAAAGAGTTGCTCGATTTATTCATCCTGGTTTAGCACCCTTGGCACGCTTAGATGAAGACGGTCTACTTGCACCTCCACATCTCTATGCCTCGTTATTCACAACACCATCTGGACAGCGTGTAATGACCATAACTGGGCCTGGACAACCGAGTGACCCTTCACATCAATACGATTTCACCCAAGAACTCCTTGAGGTACTCTCGAAATCAGACATACCTGAGATTTTGGTTCTTGCTGGACTTTCTTCTCCTCCTGAAAAGAAAGAGGCATTTGTTGTTGCCTCATCGTCTGCTCATCGCGTGAACATGGAAGAAAAAGGAGTTGAAGTACGCCGCGACCAACCGTCAGGAGGCGCAATTGGAATGTCAGCATTGATGGCTTCAATGGGATCTATTTTCGGAATCCATTCGGCTTGTGCTATGGCTACCACAGTTGGTGCGAGCGGAGACGTACATGCTTCACTTCGTCTTCTCGAAACAATAAGTGAGGGATGGTCTCTTGACCTTGTTTTACCAGAAGATGTAACTTCTGGCGTCATACAGAAATTACTCGAAATTGCTCCTAAGAACTCGACAGATATCGTCGGTGAGTTGACTGAAGAACCTGATGCATTCTACATCTGATGGCGCCGAGAGAGGGATTTGAACCCCCGCGTCCATGGGACAGTGGATTTCGAATCCACCGCAATACCGGGCTATGCGATCTCGGCCTGTTTCTTGCCTGTGCGCCACCGTCATAAGCATGATGCCTCTCAGATACCATCATGGAGATTACATTCCACGGACGAGACCACAATTGTGTGATTGAAGTTGTAGTAAATAGTACACTTCGACAAGCTCTCGTCCAAGCCAATATTCTTCCTTCTACAGTTATTGTAAGTTATGAAGACAAAATCCTGCCTCATAGCACTTTACTCAATTCAGATGTTAGACTTCTGGTCACAACAGTCTCTTCCGGCGGTTAATCAGACACGATATGGAGTCTTGACGCTCGATAGATTTCACCAGTCGTTATTGCAGCCCATCCATTCATGCCAACATTGGTGATGATCACAGTATCGCCTAAATCAAGCATATCATATTGAGGCCCCCAATCGGCTTGCCAACCTTCAACTTTAATCGCTCCAGTATTGTCCAATATCATCAATCCTTTACGACACCATTCACCTCGAGCAGAAGTGCCTCTTTTCTCTGTTCTATAGACAACTGTCCCCATAATATTCCAACGCGCTCGAGGCTTGAGTAGACTCATTGTAACCTCTTCATCTCGTTCTATTTTGATAATCTTTGAAAATGGATCGACCTTCAATACGATTGCACCTTTGTAGTTGAGTTGGAAGAAGGCGTTCTCAACTCGGACCAAATCTCCCTTTTCCAATCCATCAGGGACAGTTGGCGTTCCATCTGAATGAGTCATAGCCTTGACTTGGACATCTGCAAAGGCATTGTTTGCTTGAGTGATGGTTATTCGAGGCGCTCCACCAGATTGGGAATGGATGAGGGTATGGACATGACCAGTTATGTCGTGTCTATCTTCAAGTTTGTTAATTGGATCTCCTTCAATTTCGGAATATGAGCCTGGTAACTGATAGGTTCCTCCTTCTGGGTGTTCATCATGTCCAGTGCCATTGGGGCAAATTAGCGACCAATCACAGCGTTCACAACGTGTTTGTTTTACGGGTTGTTCTGATGGTATACCACCTGGTTCAAACGACCGCATTGGCGCGGGTTGTGGAGGGCATTGGTCAATATCAGGAGTAATTTCTCTTAATTGACTCCAGAGTCCTTTAAGCTCAATTCCCATCTCTTCCATTTCATCAATTGTTGGTTTTTTGACCATCTTTTGACTATTTGCAGCAAGATACCATATTTCTAAACCTTCAACTTCTTGTTGTTTATCATGTGTATGCCACCACAAAAAAGCATACATGCGCAACTGTTCGACATAATCTCCTGACCGGTCATTATTTCCAAGAGAAGCCTTGATATCGATAATGCGTACGTTTCCATCCCAACAATAAACCAGATCATATTCTCCTTGGAACCAATGTTCTGGATGAACTGAATTCATCATGAAGGGTTTTGCATCCGGGTCAACAAACCAGGGACGTGCGACCTCCCATGCTTCAAACCAAGTTACCTTTCCATCCTGAGCCAATGGATGTTGATCAAGTTCAAACCCACGTCCATCCGGTGCAGGCCATTGTGGGCGATCTCCATTTCTCCATGCTTGAAGCATTGGTTCAGTTATGGATGTGAGGCATTTTTCAACCTCATCGATATGCATTTGGATGCCATTTTTTGCCATCATATGGCAACGTTCTACATCCACATCTTCCCATTGGCCAGCCTTCCTGTCATGCTTTCCCCATTCCTTTTTCATATCATCAAGTGAACCTTTTAGATGTATTTTCACTCTCTCAGTAGCCCACTCAAGCAAATCGTTTTTGCTTTGAGGCCAGTATTTTTCTGGAAGTGAAAGAAGTTGATCTGCAGGCCATGAACCACCATGTTCTCTATTTGGACGACCCTCTTCATCAAGTGGAGTTGGAGCATACACATCTGAAGGTGCAGATGCTATGACTAAGCAAGGGGATTCCTTCAGGGTTTGACAAATTGCTTCTTCAACAGCCCTGCCAACGAATAAAATCGGGATTTGGGGCATGACCAAGCGTCGAACTTTTTCATAAAACCACAAGCGAGGGCACGCTTTCCAAGCGTTTACTTGACTTGCAGATAGCCTGTTGTAATTCCCTACAGAATCCGATTCAGAGTTTGGTAAATGAACAGGCATACGAGGTGGTAAATTCCACCCCTCAAATACTCTTGGTCGTAAATGCAGGAGTTTGATGTTCAATTCTTGTTTTGCGAACATCGATTCTAAGTTGGATTAAACCAGCTCTCCATCCTAGTTCTGCACCGATAAGTCGTATTCTATCTCCTGGGCGCATAGAGCGAAGTCGTTCGCTTATTGCAGAACCAAATGCTACTACTTCGACAATATGTTCGCCATCCCAAAGATGGAAACTCAGCATTGACCACGGTTTACCATCCAGACGCACTCCGTTCTGTTGACGTATTGCTACAACAACACCTTCGACATTGGCTCGTGTTCGAAGCAGACCAATTCGAGTTCCTTTTGGCTCATCTTCTTGGCGTACTCGAATATTCGAATGCTGGTCCACATACAACCTCGGTTGATCTCTCCATACGCCAGGTAGTGCATTTTCGATGATCACATTCGTTTGTTGAGAATCATGAAGATGCAAGAAGGCTCCAGGTTCTGCTTCCTCGATAGCAATTGTTGCTTCACCTGCTTGTAGCATGGCCCCTAATACAGGCTCATTGAAATGGTTCGGTAAAGGGCCCCATTGAGCGATTAGGTTCCCAGAGACATTGACACGAGATGGTATTTCACCCAGAGGAACACATGGCGATGATATTGAATTTCCTTCAATTATCATCTTTCTTAGTTTATCATCCATCGGTCCAGCAGTTTCCATATTGGATTGAGTCAATGAACACCAACCACATCCGGGCGATGTTCCATCGCATGCATTGGTAGTGTCTGGAGTTTCAGACTCTGCAATCGCAGGTAGAATCGAAGCACCTTCCCCCATTGTTCTCATGATGTTGTTAATGGAGAAAAATTCCTCATCCATTGATGTAAGTTCTTCATTACTCGGTGCTTCATAGAGGATTCTCTCTTTCGACGAGAGATACCACCCTTCCATATTTTTGACAGGTGATTGGTCATGAGTTCGCTCCCAAAGCCAAGCATAGAACCTGAGTTGATGTTGAAGACTTTCAGAGAATTTCCCTCCTGAATGACCTGATTTAATATCTACCAAACGTATGTTACCGTCCCATCTAAGGACAAGATCGAGCTCTCCAGCGGCCCATCCTTCTGGGTGGAACATTCGTTGTGGTTGATGCACTCTTGGATCTTTGAACCAAGGCCTTGCTATTTCCCAAGCTTCATTCCATTGAATTGGGCTATCTGGCTCCATCCACTCAAATGCATGCTCTTTGCTCCAATCTCGAGCATCTAAAGATCGAACCTTTTCAGGAACAGGGAAATGCGGCTTAGCGCCATTTTTTGGAGTAGGTATGTCATACGGCTCAACCCCTGTTCTAAATTGTTCAAGATACGGCCCTCCATTTTCATCATAGCAACGTTGGATTTCCTCAAAGAAGAGTTCTAATCCATTGGAGAGTTTATTCTTGAAGTCTTGAACTTCTACTGTTGACCAATCTGAGTCAGTACGTTTCCATAGTGAGTTCTCCCATGTTTCAAGCCCAATATCCCATGCGCTTTGCGCTTGCTCATTAGCCAGTTCTTCAGCCCATACCCTCAATTCTTCTATTGATTCCATGGGGCCTGGTCGATTCATCATGATGTTGCAGAGAGCATCTTCAATGACTATTCCAAGGACTTGTCCAATTGTTTTCGGAGATGAAATCCCAACTTTTCGGTTCAGGTACCATTGACGAGTACAACGAAGGTACGTTGTAAGTCCCGAAGCTGATAGTCGTGAACGACTTCTCCCCAGTGGTCCGCCTTTTGGAGGAGTACCGACTGGCATATGTATCACTCCTATTGGTTCCCTTTAGACTCTCTTCATTCCCATCTATTTGACATTGAACGAATAATAGTCTCCGATTTCCCTTTGTTCCCGATCTTTTCTGCTTTCTGGTTTATTGATCCTTGGACGTTTAGAATCATGGTCTCTGCGGAATGTAACATCAACATCGTTGAGGAATCGGTTCATTCCATCTCGCAACGAATAAGGCCCCATGGCCTTGCCGTGTACGCCACCTTCGCCTTCGAATACCAATAATGAATCACTAACGATGTCAATAAAATAGACATCGTGATCGATAACAAATGCAGATTTCTCATTTGCTTCCATAGTTCTACGGATTGCTTTTGCAGCCTCCATACGAGCATTTGCATCTAAGTGAGCGGATGGTTCATCGAGAAGATACAAATCTGCTTCTCTTCCTAAACAAACAGCGATTGATACTGCTTGACGTTCGCCACCAGAAAGTTTCTTTACACGTTTTGGCAAAAGAGAATCAACACCTAATGCTCGAATCACGTTGACATTAAATTCACCGCTCCTCCATCGCATTCCTAGTTCACTATCAAGCCACATTTGGACAGTACAGTCCATGTCGACATCAATATGTTGAGGCTTGTATGAGATGGTTGCATCAGCAGTAACCCATCCGCTATCATATTCGTGTTCGCCTGCCAAGATCTTGATCATCGTCGATTTTCCAGTTCCATTTGGCCCGACGACTCCTACAACTTCCGAACGATGCACAGAACCTTCTCCAGTGGATAACTCGAATGAACCAAGTTTTTTACCTAAATCTCCCCATTGAACCACAACACTGCCTGTTTCAACACTTCGTTCATGGTGCTTTAGGAAACGAATTGGTTTGTCTCGAATTCGAACATTTTCCTCGACTAAAAACCCATCAAGATAAGCGTTTATTGCTGTGCGTGTTGAACGAGCAGGGGTAAATATTCCAAATGCTCCTTTCATCCCATAGACGATATGCACTAGGTCAGCAAGAACGTCAAGAACTGCCAAATCGTGTTCAATGACAATGACACGTTTCGTTTCCGCCAGTTTCTGAATAATTCGTACAATTCGCATTCGTTCGTGGATATCGAGATATGAGGACGGTTCATCGAAGAAATAGACGTCAACGTCCCGTAGAATCGTTGCACATATTGCCATTCGTTGTAATTCTCCACCTGAGAGTTGCTGGACAGTTCGATCAAGGAGGTGATCAATTCCCAATGCAACAGTCATTTCATCAAACATATNTCGTTCATCGACTCTTCGTAGTAATGCTTCAACAGTTCCTTGAACTCGCTTNGGCAAGCGGTCAACATTTTGTGGTTTGAGGGCTACTTTGATGCCTCCATCACGAACNGCCATGAAGAAATCCCGNAGCTCACCTTTTGGTAAAGATTCGACAACTTCTGTCCATTCAGGTTCTTTGTTCAACCAATCACCTAGATTTGGGATCATCCGTCCAGATAGGGCATTGAATGCNGTGGATTTACCCATCCCGTTTGGGCCNAGTATTCCAACGACTGATTCTTTTGTTGGAGTAGGTAGGCGGAANAATCTGAATCCATTTAGGCTGTATCGGTGAATCATATCAGTTTCAAGTTCACTTGGTANTTGTTCGATAATCAGTGCATCATGGGGGCACTTGTTGATACAGATTCCACACCCAATACAGAGTGATTCGGATATGTGTGGCTTTCCAGATTTCTCATCCATGACGATGCATTCTTGCCCGTTTCGAACTGGNGGGCAGTANTGAAAACATTCGTCATTGCATTTCTTTGGTTGACAATTGTCTTCCTTCAAAACAGCGACTCGCATCTTCTCACCCTACCTTTGCTATGAGCACATCATCAATCATACTTCGCATTCAAACCACCCTTGANGGGCAGTNCTTGCATGGGTTTCAAACAAGACCCTTGAGGTGTTCTGCGCCACGAACAACACGAGTGGTCGTTGGTGTAGGGAATTTCATTCCTGCCTTGCGCAGAGCATCCTTAGCTGTGAGNTAGTGTTCNGGATTAACGTGAAGTGAAACAACACGTTGTCCACGACGAACACGTGCNGCTGTTCCGACATTCTTNCCGAAAGCACAGCGCATACCTTGAGAAACACGGTCAGCACCAGCACCAGTTGCTTGCTTNTTCTCNCGGAGAACATGGTGAGGGTATGTGTGGATCCGAAGNGCATATCCTTGAGCGCCNGCTTCGTTACGGATGGTTGAATTTGAGATAACACGGGCAGCTTCGAGTGCTGTNTGTCGGATTTGACAATCGTTGTCTGCTCTCAATTCAAGGACAACAGAGAATCCTCCTGTCTCCGCAGCACGGCGGTTTCCTGAGTGGAATGAGAGAATACGGTTGTTTGGAACACCGCCGATAAACTTGCGTCGTGTATAAGCAGGTCCTTTGAGTCGGCGGTACATTGATGCGGGTTTACGTGCCATAACATCTACTCCTAGCATCCATCCGACTGATGTTTCCTTTATCATCCCTCCGATGTATTCCCAAGAACACATTTTAACAAAAATTTGGTGGTTTTTTAGAGCAAGGAACATAATGGTTCATGCTTAGGAGGTGTCATGGCGAGTGGCTGGAGGAAGTTTCTCGAGGAAGAGTCAGAGCATCAATGGCTCGCCCTTGGNCTNTTTTTGGTATTCGTAGTCATNGGAGGCTTCTTGATTGGAGGTACTCGAAATCTGGAAGGCATGGTACTTGGCGTCGATCCGAATGAGAACTTTGCTTTCGATGATGGCCACCATATTATCGAGATTGATTATCACGCCAATTCCGAATGGGANGGNGCGCACTCTGCGATTGTTTTGAATNNCTCTGGNATGAAGATGTANCAGCAATTATCAACTCAAAATGTGAATGATGTTGTTCCATTCGATGCTGACCTCATNAGAGACNTTACCTTCTTTGACTCAGATGAAGAAGGTATTTTGACCTATTCAGCAGCTCAAAANACAATTACAACCGTTGTCAATGGTATGCCATCAGATCTAATTTTNGATGATNNANCNGGTTCTTCGTTCAGNATCCATGGTATCGCNAAAGACACGTCTGATACAATACTCAACAATCGTATCTTAATCACATCAGAAGATGGTGGTTCAGGGGTTCGNGGACTTGGAATGGCGGGNGTTACANNTTCATCCTTGCCAGATTCTTCAGTGATCTGGGATGATGTGGTTTATCTCGAAGACAACGTATACNTCGCTACAGGGGTTTTCACCTATCATGACGACAATCCTGCTTTACCTGGCTCGAAGATTGTTTTCGCTCACATCACATGGGAGGGTGGCNCCGCTGCTCCCCAAGTGGTCATTTCACCACTCATGGGTAANGGCAGCGAAGTNCATTCATTGACTTCNATGAAGGATGGTCTTGCNGCAGCTGCATCAAATCAAGAAGTATACATCATCTCAAAGGATCTCATCGAGATTAAGACGATNTCNGCAACAGCAATGGTATACGAGCCATGTGAGNATCGNCTCTGGTTCTTCGGTAAACTTGGAAGTGACTCTCTTCTTCGATTGGATGTTGAAACNGGTGAAGAGTCGACTAAGAATTTACANTATTCTCTCCCGCTTCAACCTACATTTGNAATCATCGAAGGTGATTCATTGTACATACATGGCTATGACAAAAAAGGTGAACCCGATCGCCTTTCATTGGATTTGACTCTCGAAGGTTCGATGTCATCTGGTCGTGGCTTCCTTAATTTCCTCTTCATATTTGCAGGTGTTTTGATGCTTGGGACTCAATTGTATACCATCATCGATCGAACTNTGTTGCAAAAGAAACGTTAGGATAACGTTCGCGGCGAACCTTAATGATGCCTCGGCATTACCCTCTAAATCGGTTAGTGTCCGGAGAGGTGAGTTGTTGGCAAAAAGGAGCATGATGGACCAATTCCATGAACTCAAGGAGGAGAATCCTGGAACGGTTCTTTTCTTCAGAATGGGCGATTTCTATGAATTGTTTCATGATGATGCAGAAATTGGTTCTGAAGTCATGGGNCTTGCTCTCACATCGAGGGATAAAAATGCAGAGAATCCAATTCCAATGGCTGGATTTCCATGGCATCAACTCGANGATAATCTCCGAACAATGNTACGTGCNGGTCATAAGGTCACAGTTGCAGAGCAAGANCAGGAACTCCGAGAGGGTGCGAAATTGCTTGAGCGGGTTGTAACAAGAGTATACACTCCTGGATCTTTGTATGAAGAATCTCTCATTGGTTCTGATTCATCTGCTCTTCTTTGTGCTCTTTCAGTTGCTCCGGATTCAGTTGCAGTTTCAATGATTGATGCATCGACTGGTCAAGCCTGGGCAACAACACATGAAGGAGATGGTAGATGGGCTTCAATACATGATGAAGTATTGCGCTGGAGTCCAAGTGAACTTGTACTTACTTTAGCAGATTCGAAGCAAGATGAAGTACTTCATTTAATCTCATTACTCGATTCAATTATCATCAGCCAACATGTTGCTCCCGCAAAACGTTCTCTTGAGAAATTAAAGAGAATGTTATCTGTGAACGATCTTGGCCATCTTGATTTAGATGATTCTCCTCTGGCTCTTCAAGCCACTGCTCTTGCAGCAGATTACCTCGCAACCGTTCATCGACACGATGACATCGCAATCACTGATGTTGATATTCAAGAAACTTCGGAAGGCATGGTGCTTGATCAAACAACCCTTAGGAATCTTGAGATTACACAGACACTTGCTGGTGAATTCGAAGGTTCTTTACTTTGGTCGATGAATAAATGCCGAACAGCAATGGGTCGACGTTGCTTGAAATCATGGCTTTTGCGTCCTCTCTCAAATGTTTCTGCTATCGAGGCAAGGCATTCCGCAGTAACTTCCCTGATGCGTTCATCGAAGAGATTGGATTTGTTGAGAGAGTGTTTGAAAGGAATGCTTGATATTGAGCGTTTGTCGACTCAATTAAATTACCGTCGTTCAAATGCCCGTGACCTACTAGCTACGGCTAATGCAATTGAACGACTTCCTGCTATCAAACGGTTATGCCTTGAGACTGAGGATGCTTTACTCGTGCACCTTGTAGAAGATTTGGATGCGCTTACAGATGTTGCTGAAAGAATTCACAGGACTCTGGTTGATGAAGTCCCGTTAAGCCTTCGCGATGGCGGATTAATTCGAAAAGGCATACATGATGATTTGGATCGCTATCGTTCAGCCTCAGAACTCGGCCATACTTGGTTTAAAAATCTTGAAACAAGTCTTCGCCAAGAGCTGAGTATTCCGAGTCTAAAGGTGAAGAATAATCGCCAAATTGGATGGTTTATCGAAGTGACTGCGACCCATTCTTCCAAGGTCCCAGAGGAATGGAAACGTAAGCAACAGATGACCAATGGTGATCGATGGGTGACTGATGACCTCCTTGAGCAAGATGATTTACTGCTAACTGCAGAGAGTAAATCAAAAACAATTGAGTATCGTCTGTTTTGCGAATTAAGAGATGATATCCGTAGCCACGCGAACCAACTTGCTCAGATTGCATCACGTGTTGCAGCCATCGACGTTTTGCAATGCTTTTCAGCAACTGCTCGTCAACGATCATGGGTCAAACCATCGATTGTTTCGGGTAAAAAAATGCACCTTGAACAGGCACGACACCCCGTACTCGAAGCCCAACAAGGATTTGTTCCGAACGATGCTATGATGGATGAAAAGAGAAGATTCCTCTTAATTACAGGTCCAAATATGGGTGGTAAATCTACCTACTTGAGAACCGTTGCTCTCGTATCAATTCTTGCGCAGGCTGGCAGTCTTGTACCTGCCGAGAAGGCAAGAATTGGACTTGTTGACCGCATCTTTACCAGGGTTGGTGCAAGTGATGATTTGAGGAGAGGTCGTTCGACGTTTATGATGGAAATGATTGAAGTCGCTCATATTCTTCGTCGAGCTACGCCACAATCGTTGTTGTTACTGGACGAAATAGGCCGAGGCACATCGACATTTGATGGCTTATCACTTGCTTGGGCAGTAACGGAGGATGTTTGCAATCGAATTGGAGCACGTAGCCTCTTTGCAACGCATTATCACCAACTTGTTGGGCTTGAGTCAGAAATTGATGGTTTAGCCAATGTTCATGTCCAAGTCGCACAAAAAGACGGGACGCTTCATTTCCTCCACACTGTTGCAGACGGTCCCTGTGATGAATCGTATGGAATCCAGGTTGCAGCACTTGCCGGTCTACCGCGACCAGTCGTTGAGAGAGCCTCTGATCTTCTTGCCTTCCTCGAACAACAAGCCCAAGGGGCAAAGGCTGGTAGAGACGGAGCTCCTCAGACACGAGAAGCAGGCCAGTCTTCTCTTCTAGGATATTTTGCAGCAGCAGCTATGCATTCAACAGAACCCATTGCAAAGGGTCCTACTCAACTTCAACAATCTGTGTTGGATAAATTACTCGATGTCAATCTCGATGATATGTCTCCCCGTGATGCATACAATCTGTTAGAGGAACTACAAACTCGGTTGGAGGAATAATTCGATGAGCGAACCAAATAGAATTCAGCAACTTGATGAGAAAACGATAGGACATATATCTGCAGGAGAGGTTGTTGAGCGACCAGCGCAAGTCGTCAAAGAACTTCTTGAAAATTCACTCGATGCAGGATCGACATCGATTCATGTCATTATCGAAAGAGGTGGTTTCGATAAGATTCAAATCGAAGACAATGGGACTGGAATACATCAAGATGACCTGGTACTTTCGCTGGATCGTCATGCAACATCCAAGATGAAATCACCCGAAGACCTCAATGAGATCTACACACTTGGATTCAGAGGTGAAGCTCTTGCAAGTATTGGAATGGTCTCCAAACTTACAGTTGCCTCTCGACCGGATGGACAAGAGGGTCGTAGCATCCAAATGGAAGATGGTAACAAAGCAGAAATTGAACCATTTGGAATGGCTAAAGGAACAGTCGTTACAGTCGAGCATCTTTTTGAAAATACACCTGTAAGGTTAGGTTTTCAACGTCGTCCTGCTACTGAACATGCAAGAATTGTCGAGGTTGTCGTCGCCCATGCCATTGCACATCCAAATGTCGGTTTTCGATGTACGATCGATGGAAGATCGACCCTTCATTTACCAAAAGTCGATACAATCGAAGATCGTTTGTATGATATTTTGGGAGGCCAGTCATCGTCTCTACTTCCTCTTCAGCAACCTGATGATGACGAAAGCGTACCTGGTGATGAAAGATGGTCTGGCTATATCAGCACTCCAGATATTTCGAGGGGTAAAGGCGATGAGATTCACATCCTCGTAAATGGTCGTCCTGTTGCGTCAACACCGTTCCATCAAGCAATCAGAAGAGGTTATCGAACCCGTTTGATGCAAGGACGCCACCCTGTGACAGTTTTGCATCTTGAAGTGCCTGCGAACGAAGTAGATGTGAATGTACATCCGACAAAACGGGAAGTACGGTTACGTCATTCTTGGCGAGTTCTCGAACGTCTCGAACGAGCCATTGCTCATACCCTCGCATCGTCTCCTACTCAACCTGATCCAAGTGGTGAACTTCAAGGGCTTGAAGGCCTTTCTCAAAATTCTATAGAAAAGCCGATACAAGAACTACTTGTGCCAAAAGTCGAAGAACAATCTCCTGCAGAAATATCTGCGCCGCCTGCATGGGCCCTTGCTGCTGGGACACAACTCAATCTCGTTGGAAAGGTTGCTGAAGATCCTGTTGACAATGATGAGAAGTTACGGCCACAATCAACTGCAGCATCAGCCCAAAAATCACTTCCAGGAATGGATTCATCTCCAATTGCCCCTGCTCTTTCCAAAGAAGAACGAGCCTTACATCGGCATGCAGGTCTTGGTGGAAGTATTCTGCCAAGCCAAGAATCGCCATTAAAGCGCACAACGAATGATTTGCCTAAGATGGAGCCGTTGTCACAATTTGCTGACTCGTACATCCTTGCACAAGCAGGGGAAGAACTTCTTCTTATTGATCAACATGCTTTGCATGAGCGTATTCGATATGAACGTCTTCGCCATGATCCAACTATTTGGGAACCGCAAGTAAGATTGGTCCCAACTCCGATACAATTCAATTTGACTCAACAAGCACGATTAGAGGCCTCGATGGATAAATTGAACGAACTTGGATTTACGCTAGAACATCAATCTGATGAAGAATGGCATGTCCTCCAAGCACCGAGGCTTCTCGATGGGGATGAAATTCAACCGTTTTTATTCGATTTGTTACAAGATATAAGTGAGGATGGAGCTCCACTAGAAACAATTGAACGAAGAAAAGACCACTTGGCTTTTCTCAATGCATGCAGAGGTTCTGTGAAAGCAAATGATGAACTAAGTATCGCTGAAATGCGTCGTTTACTCGATGACATGCGTCATGTTCCAAATCCATGGGCTTGTGTTCATGGCCGGCCAACTGCACTTCGCCTATCCTTAGACTCTCTTGACAAGCACTTTGGCAGGCATGGTTGAGAGTCTTTCGAGGAAAGATGGGTCAGCAATCTGGTGAAGTTCAGGCCCCTCTACAATCGCTCCAACCTTTGTTGCCAAAATAATAGCAGTCATTTGAAGACGATGATCTCCGAATGTTTCAACCATTGAGAGTGGTTTTTGAACAGATTGATTTCCCTTGATTTCAATTCCATCTTGTTTTATTTTGCAATCTATCCCGAATTGTTGAAGCATTTGAGCGGTTTTTTCGATTCGATTGCTTTCTTTGAACATTGCATGTGCGGCACCAGAAATTGTTCCCCCTCCAGTCAACGCAAGGATTGCAGAAAGCGGAGGAAGCAAATCATTTGCATCGACTAAATCTATGTCAACACTGGAATAAGTCCCTAGAGGAGTTAGGCTATTTTGCTTTAGGCTTAATCCAATTTCAGGCAATGTTTCGAGCAACACTTCGTGCCCAATTGAGTCTTCTTTGCGTGGAATATTTGCTACGATAATTTCTCTGTTTGTAACGATACAAGAAAGAGCGGTAAATGCTAACATCGAAGCATCAGGTGGTACTTCCCACTTCTTTGGAGGCTTTGATTTCCAAGGATGAACGATGACCTTGTTTTTTTCGTGTTCGATAACAGCGCCACATTCGGCCATCAAATCCATCGTAAGTTGAGCATGCCTCTTACTGACTGAGGTTGAACTCCTTTCTATGACACACGGCTGTTGGATTCCTTCAGTTGCTAGCAATAAACTGGAATATGGTTGAGAGGATTTCGATGTATCAACACTCACGTGATATTTGTCCCAAGGCCCCCGAAGTACGATAGGGAGACGTTCCTGTTCGGTTTCAAACGAGCATTCGACTCCCAATGATTTCAACGAGTTAAGTAAATCTTGGTGATCTCTATTTCGTAAACTTTCATCTCCATCGAGCATAATTGGAAAATTTGTTCTGGATGCTAAACCCATCAAAAGACGTAATGCAGTCCCAGAATTACCTGCGTCTAAAACAGCAGTAGGGCGAATAAAATCCGGAATGTCAAGTCCTTGAATACTCAAGGTCTCTTTTTCCAAGGAGATTTTGACACCAAGTTGTTCAAGGCAACGTGCCATGCTCTCTGGATCTTCTCCCAAGGATGCAATTCGATTCAATGTGTGTTCTTCTTTACTTAATGCACAGAGGTGCATCATACGTATCAAATGGCTTTTCGAAGGAGGAAGTTTCCACTCGGTTTTGGCAAATGTTGTATTTTTATTAACATCAAGGGCTTCAATATGGCTTGAAGAATTTTCTTCGCCAAGGTGATTCGACCGCTTTGTCCAACCCTTTGCCATAACAGTTCCAACATCTGTTATCAGATGAAGGCTTGCAAACATTCACAATACAACACCACTAGGGTTGGCCATGGTCCTCAAGGATGTTTTCAAGCGTCCGTTGCTCGATTTGAGGATTTCTGTGACAGACCGTTGCAACATGAGATGCAGATACTGCATGCCTCGGGAACATTTTGATAAGAATCATGTCTATCTTCCGAAATCAGACATCCTTTCGTTTGAGGAGATCGTACGTGTCGTAGAATCTCTCCTTCCTGCCGGCCTTAGAAAAGTCCGACTTACTGGAGGCGAGCCCTTGATTCGCAAAGATTTGTACAAACTCATCGAGCAGCTAAGGGAACTTTCGCCAGACCTTGATATCGCATTGACCACAAATGCTCAACTCCTTTCCAAATCGATTCTAGATCTCAAAAAAGCAGGACTCTCAAGAGTTACTGTTTCACTGGATGCAATAGATGTTGATGTCTATCAGGCGATGGGAGATACGACTTCAACACCCGATGCGATCATAGAATCAATCGATAAAACACTTGCATTGGGCATTCCAGTGAAAGTAAATACTGTTATCCAAAAAGGCGTTAATGAGCACCAAGTTATTCCACTCATTTCACAAATGGGTTCGAGGAATATTCCTATTCGGTTCATTGAATATATGGATGTAGGTGCGACCAACTCTTGGAATCTAGATCACGTTATGACTGGAAAAGAAATGCGTCATCTCATCGAAACTGAGTTTGGATTGATTCAACCGATTGAACCCGATCATCCGAGTGACGTAGCGAGAACTTACCACACTGATTCGGGCTCTGTTATTGGTTTTATAGAATCTATATCGAATCCATTTTGTGGTGATTGTTCGAGAGCAAGACTTTCAGCAAATGGTAGTATCTACACTTGCCTTTTTGCGACAGAAGGGTTCGATCTTCGCGGAATCCTCCGCATGGATGCCACTAAAGAAGACATCACATCGGCTATTTCTGCTATTTGGAATCAAAGAAAAGATCGCTATTCTGAAACTCGGAGCGAAAAGACGGATTTAAATCGTATTGAAATGTCTTTTATCGGTGGTTGATGCACAATCCTTCAATAACTCCTGGAGTCCATGTGAAGGTATGTCGGAGACCCTGAAGATACCATTGTTCGTTTTACCCGCTGGAATCTTTCCGACTGTAGAGGAACCATTACGTGTTTTTGAACCAAGATACAAACAGATGCTCGACGATTGTGTGTTGGATGAAAAATCGTTTGGTTACATCACTCATGCAACCGATGCCTCAGATGTGGATGGCTGGACTCAACCCGGAAGGTTTGGTGTTCTCTGCGAAGTAAAAAATGTCGAAGAGCAAGGAACGAATCTCCTTTTCATTGCCAATGGTACGACACGTTTTGAGATCATTGATGTCGTACAAGCTGCCTTACCTTCAATGCCGTTTGGTGACATTTTTCCAACCGTAGATGAACTCGTTGAACAATATCATGAAACAAGTCCCGAAGGTAAGTTGTATATTCAAGCAAATGTAAGGCTTGTCGAGGAATTGAAGGGTGAAATCAGCGCTGAAGATTGGTCTGAATTCCTTCATTCATGGGCTCAGCATATCGTTGATGTCAACGCTATTCTGAGAAGTGATAGCCTGAGTATGGAAGATATGCTCTTGCTTCTTGAAGAAGAATTCCTTCCGTATGATTCAGCCTCTCTATGGCAAGTAGCCCATGCAGTTCTTGACGATGATGAACATCGTCAACAAGCCTTGAGTTCCTCAGATTGTGGTGATGTCTTTGTCATTCTCCGAGATGCATTACAAATGAAAAACGCTCAATTGAACTTCATTAGGACGCTGAGCGACCAAGATGATTGATCAAGACTGCATTGGTGGTAAATCAATTCGCACCAAGACATACTGCAATTGCTGGTCGAGTATTGTGAATCCCCATTCGCCTACATTAGTACCTATCTCTCTTGAATTGATAACAAAGTAATCTCCTGCGGATATTGAATAACTTGCGTCTCGGTCATGGAATGAGATGTTGGAGCCAATAACAGAATAGACGTCAGCATCATCGACAAATCCTAAAAATTCAGTACCATTTGGATTATTTGTTTCAGCAAGACTGAATGAGATACGTGCAGGATCAAGTGTTTGGTCGAGTGTTGTGATTCGAATCACATGGTATCCATTGTCAAGAGACCGAACGCTCACAGTCATTTGCGGCGGCGCTTTTTCACCGGTTTCAAGCGCACCCTGCATGAGGACAAAAACCATGCCGGAAAGCATGACAGTTATGGCGAGAAGAAGTACGGTTGCGATGACTGGGCTCACGGCCTCTTCATCACGTCGTAGGTTCGCCATGACCTTTGCAGACGCTGATAAGACTTGAACACACCGATGGTTGGGAACAAAATGTCGTTCTTACAAGACCCAAAGCATTCTGCGACAAGTTACGGCTCGCCAAATGATATTCTTAGTCAATCGATTAAACAACAAATTCAGAATCCAATCAGGAAGTCTGAATAGCATACTCCCCATTTTGAAAGAACGTTTTGAATTACGCATCACTTTGCCCATTTGCTTTTTCCAACGCTTCTCGTATTCCTCTAAAGGAATACCATTTGAGAGATGTTCAGAGATCACTTGACCAGCGATTCGACCACCGATCATTGCAATGGTTATACCTGCGCCGTTTGAAGGCAAAACCATGCCTGCTGCGTCACCAACAAGCATGTAATTTCCTTTAACGAATTTCTTGAGTGTGCCAGACATCGGTAACGATCCAGCTCCTGTAAACGAGATTTCTCCATCGTATTTTGAAACAAAATCATCAGTATATTGGTTAAGACTCCTCCCTTTAGCAAAACTTCGTTGGATACCAAGTCCGATGTTAGCACCTTTTGATTTTGGAAACATCCAAGCATAGCCTCCTGGGGCCATCGAGCCGAAATGAAGTTCTACCGCTTCTCCAAAATCCCCGTCCATCAAGACAAACTTAACAGGTATCTTTACTGATTTTTCATTCCAGTAATCTCGACGTAATGGGCCATTGTGCCCTCCAGCATCGACTATTATCTTGGCGCTGTAAGAATCACCATTTTTTAGAAGAACTTTATTTTCTTCAACCTTTTCAACCATCGAATCAATCAGATAGTCTGCACCTGATTTTTTTGCTAATTTGACTAGGTTTTCATCGTGAGCAACCCGGTTCAAGACATAACCATCAAAATCAAACTTCAATGGTTTACCAGATGGAGGTACCAAATGCATCTTTGATGAATGACGAGATATCGCTTCCTTTGGAGTTTGGAATAGATCGTCCATATCTGGTACGTCAGGACAAAGGCGTCTCATTTCATCATTTGTTGGAACTAATTCTCCGCATTGTAATGGTGTTCCAATAGGATCTCTTCTATCGATGACCAACACGTTTGCTCCACCTTCAGCAGCGTATCGAGCAACTGTACTTCCAGCGGGTCCACCGCCGATAACAATTACATCACGGTCAAAAGATTCAGTCAAGTCTTCACCTCACATGTGTCGCTGATGGACATGCTCAACGATTCGCATCAAAAGAGATTTAGAGAGCGAGTCTGGAAATCGCTGGAGTTCAAGTGTCGCACGTTCAAGATGTGTTTTAACGAGTAGTTGAGAATAACCAAGCGAATCAGAAGTTTCGAGCAAACCCATCAATTCGTCCCAATTCTTATCAGTAAATTGTTGAAGAATATGGGAGAGTTTCTTTCTTTTTTCACCGTGAAGCAACGTTAAAGCGTGAATCAGAGGAAGCGTCATTTTCCCTTCGATTACATCGGCACCTCGGGGTTTACCCATTCTCTCGTCACCTTGGAGGTCGAGAATGTCGTCCATGAGTTGGAAGGCAATTCCAAGTTCCATTCCAAATCGTCCTAATGCTTCCGCATCTTCTTGACTTGACCCCGCGACAAGAGCAGCAGCTTCACAACCCGCTGCAAATGGGCCTGCAGTTTTACCACGTACAATTTGCAAGTAATCTTCTGGAGAAGTCGAGAGGTTGAGAACATGATCAAGTTGCATAAACTCAGAAATCGCAATGTTTGCACAACAATCTGTTACAAGATCGATGATTGATTTGGTATACAGTCCACCAAGTCCAAAACCATGGACGAACAACCAATCTCCAGCAATGATGGCCTTTGCTTGACCCGCACGTTCATGTAAAGTCGTTATTCCACGTCTTTGTTTTGCAGCATCATTGATATCGTCATGAACAAGAGTCGCCGTGTGGATAAATTCGAACGATAAAGCCAAATTCATGATTTCATCAATATTTTTGCCGCCTGCGACCTCATATGCGATGATTGCTAGCAAAGGACGTAGTCTTTTTCCACCGGACAAGAGCATTTCTCCAGCAAGTTCAGCAACCTCTCCCGCTCCCTTTTGGAGTTCATTTTCAATCTTGGATTGAAGGGCTTGGTTAACTCGCTCTCGCAAGTCTTCTAGGCGGTTAACTTCCGCTTCGCTAATTGCTTGCACATTAACCCCTACATGGGTGCCCTTCTTAACGAGTGGTCTCTGCCCATGAAACGCCGAGACCTATGTTTCGGCCGAGGTGAGGCTTTGGAAAACGAACGACTAGTGTTTCTATCCACATCATCACATGGCGATGGAGTTCGTCGCCAAATAGAGAAAACACTTGAGCAGCGTAGCAGAACCTTTGACGCTGTTTTGAAACAAACACCAACAATTCCAGACGCTCTTTCAATCCTTTCAGATGGATTGGGCGACATCGTGGCGATGAGTCCAGCGGATTGGACTCAATATAAATCGGCAGAATTCTCTATCATCGGTCTTCTACCACGAAGAGAACCTACTTGGGTTATGGTCAGTGAAGACAAGCCAGAATATTTAGTTAAAAACGCTATTATTTTCTGTGATCATGAACTGCTCAGACGTCAACTTATGAGGCTACGTCGTGACATTGTCTTGCAAACTTCGATCGAAATTAATCTCGGAGATTGTGATTCAGGTAGTCGAGAAGAAATTGATGCTTTGGAAGAACTTCGATTGGCTGAACAAATTGATGGATATGTTGTAAAACGCTCTCAATACAACCTTCTCTCCTCAAAAACAAGGCGTCATACGCTCGGACTTCAGAGAGGATCGCCAGAACGTGCACGATTTATTCCCCCCCCACTTGATGGTTTCACTCTCCTGGTTGGGCGAGTTGGATTTCCGAAAAGCACTGTAGAACATCTCCTAGATCCATCTGCTGAACTCTCCTATCGAATCGAATCAAAGATTCTAGAAAGTATCCCTGATCATCTTATCTCGATTACAGGCGTACATGTTGAGCAGCGTGGGATTGGAACAATTCTTCGTGAAGCGAAAAGAATCAATGATGATTGGACAATGGAAGCTATGATCGATCCAGAATCCAATGTAAAACAAGCAGGTAAGCGATTGGAAATGAGAATTGAAACCTTAGGCTTAGATGGTAAGGTCAGCGCCTCAGCAGAACGCGTTGGACAAATTGATGGGCATCGAGTTTCCATGATTAATCTCTTGCAAGAATGGGGGAATATGCTTTCAGCACTCACATCCCCGCATGAGGCAACAAACAGACGTGTCTACGGCTTACCAGATGAATTTCATGAGGAACGGCCAGCAATGATGGATCTTCATTCCGATGAATCTGAATGACCAAGTTCCCTTCGAGCTTGTTCAATCGATTCAGGAGTTCGACTCTCTCCTGCAAGAATGACTTCAAATCCATTGTCGAGTAGGTATTTTTCTAAATCGACTAGAGAAACAGGTGGATTAGGGTCGCATAGTTTTCCAATAATCTCATCAATTTCTCTACTTGTTGCTTCCCAAGAACCAGCTGCTCGCTGAAGTTCAACCGCAAAGCGTTCAACGATTTCGACTGCACTTCTACTCGGTGTTTGCCCTTCTCTCATCGATTGAGCAACGGTTTCGTGTTGTTCACGTAACTGATGTATGTCTTGTAATGAATCACGAAGTGTAGAACGAAATTCTTCGAGGTTGCTATTTTTGGAATACTTCCTGTAAGCCTTGTCGAGACGTGAACTGAGTGAAGAAGCGCCTGCTGCAATTGCTTCTTTCGCTTTCACTGCCTGTACTATCGCCTCGCTGGCCAGTTGGATACGTTCATTGAGAGTGTCGTTGAATCGCCTCGATTCATCAGCAAGATCTCGGCGAACAATATCGCGAAGTGTGTTGCCTAATTCGTTCGCTTCTTTCAGCATTGAACGAGCTGTTTTTTCTGCACTTGACATAGAATCACCAAACACTCCTGTACGTCGAACGTGTTTGAAGGTTTAGCCATTTTTACCCATTCTTTGATAGAAATACAATGTTGAGGAACATATTCATCCATCAAAATCGAACGATTTGGCATGTCTTGACAGCGAAACCACATATACTGTAAGGGAACAACGAGGCTTAGGTGACCTTATGAGTGATCGTTCAAGTCTCTTGTCTGAACTCTATCAGGCCCGCCTTGAAGACCTAAAGGAAATTGCTTCAGCCTATGGTTTAGCAAAGAATGGATCTGTGGAATTCCTCCGAGCACAACTCATCCGTGATTTGATTCTTTCAGATTGGGATCTCACAATCGATGGATTGCGTACAATTCTCAACACCGACCTAGGTGATTTACTTGGAGTATTTGGAATCAAGAAGACTGGTTCTCTTAGGACTCGAAGGCAACGTTTGTATCTCCATTTGAACCATGATCCAAAGCAACTTAGAGAAGACAAACTTGAGAAATTGTCTAAGGAAGAGTTGCACTCTCTATGCAAAGCATTGGAACTTCCTCGTTCAGGAAACCGACAGACATTGTTAATTCGTGTCGCAGGTGTTCTTTCTGCACAACACAAAAACTGGGGTACAATCAAGCGCTCATTGAAACGCAATGGCCCTAAAGTGAAGATTCCTTCTCCATCGGAGGAAGAAGAAGCAACACCACAGTCCGCTACCATTGAATCAAGAGTTGAGACATTTACAGAACAAAACCCAGAAGGTTGGACATTCGAACAAGAGTCTGAACTCATTGGAGAAATGGAAGAGGAAGGCTTGGATGCATCTCTCGCTGGAGTAGCCGCTTCTATAGACGAATCTCTTCAATCTCTTGCACCTGTTCCAGAGGCTCAAGAAGTTCCTCCTATGCTTCAAGAGATGCCTTTGGAAGAACCAACACTGGAAGAAGAAGCAGCTCTCTTAGAAATCAATGCTCGACGTGCAGAGGTTGAAGCAGCAGCCCGAGATTATCTTCTAGTGGGTAGTACCACAGATATGGAGGATATGAGTGCGTTTATTGCAGGTCTTGCAACACATGGATTCTCTGTAGAGATGCAAAGAGTACAGGATGCTATTCGAACAATAATCATGGAAATGGCATATCGCTCTGTACAAGAGCAAAATGCACTCTCAAGTAAACCCGGTTCATGGTCAGAACGTGAAGCAATCCGGATGTTTGAGCAAATACGCCCCCATCTAAGAGAACGAATTCCAGAGATTGTTGCAGGTCTGAAAGGAAACTTAGTTCAAGCACGTATGGAATTTGAGGAAGAAGCTCGTTCCAAAGGCTTAGATTTGAGGAGTCCTGCTGTTTCAGGCAGACTTCATGCCTTGTTTGACTTACATCTTGAAATCAGTGAGGCTGAAGAGTTACAAGATCCCGCTGCAGCACGAAAGAATCGTCTGTTAAGAATTCTCTATCATGGTGCAATCCATCTCCCTGACCAAAGTCGTAGAACAATTGAACGTCTTGAGAGGAATTTAGGTTCCTTTGAATCACTTGTTGAGACGGTACTTGAGTCCAGTGAAGGTGACTTTTCAGAAGGTCAGCAGAGTTTGATTATTCGTTTCTTAGAATCTAAGGGTTATCTCGTAAATACCAGCGAATTACGTCCTCGAGTACTCGCATGTGCAGGAATCATTGGAACTGAATTAGGATATTTAACTCCAAATCAAATCCCTCGCTTAGCACCAGGAATTCTTGTGAGCGATGATCAAGTCGATGCAATCGTTGCAGAATTAAAGGCCTTAGCGGCTACATTCAAGCCGAAACAAGTTGAGGTCGAAGAGCCAGAACTTGAACTCGCAGATTCCGTGGCAGATGCCTCTGAACGAGTTGGCCATGTTCGTGGAAAGATCGACCGAGTCGATGCATTACTAGCGAGACTCAGACTTCAAGACGATCAATGATTGTTCTGAGCATAGAAATTCTGTACAACAGTTGTAACTGATTGGATGTCAGAGATTCCTCTTGCAACAAGATCTTCAATAATTTGTTGTCGTTGATTTACGTGCTTTTCAAAAACATCAGGTGTAACACCTGCTGCTCTACAAATGACTTCTCTGAGGTTGGACGGAATTCCAGTTTCTTCGATTTCATCGGTTTGAGCATTGTACTTCCAAATAGTGTTGAGACGTGGCTTTGAACCTTCCATTCCTGCAATCTCGGCTACTTCCGTGATCTTACGGGCTGTTTTACCGTTAACGTGCAGTCGAGCTTGGATAATAATGAGGTCAAGACCTGTGAGCATAATAGGTGGTACGTTCATCGGCGGATTGATCATTCTGGTAACCGTTTCTTGAGCTGTATTTGCGTGAAGGCTTCCGAAGGAACCATCGTGGCCAGTGTTCATCGCAGTCAGTAGAGTAGCACATTCTGGTCCACGCACTTCACCAACGATGATTCTATCAGGCCTCATACGTAGGCTTGATTTCAAACAGTCATTCATGTCAACTTCAGGTGTTCCATCTGGGCGTTCTCTTCTTGTTTCCATACGCAGCCAGTGGTCGTGATAAACTTGCAATTCAGCCGTATCCTCGACAGTAAGAAGTCTTCGACTCCATGGGATGTACATGCCAAGGCAATTCAGAGTAGTGGTTTTACCTGAACCAGTCCCTCCTGCTATGACGAAGTTTGCAGGTCGACTATCCAACCCTTCAATCCAAACCCACATCATTGCAGCAAGCCTAGGATTTACAGTTCCGAATTTTACAAGGTCGATCATCGTGAGTGGATCTTCCTTGAATTTACGGATTGTGAGGGTCGGCCCATCGGGTGAGACTGGAGGGATTGTTCCGTTTACACGGGATCCATCTGGAAGACGGCCGTCGAAAATGGGTACCATTCCAGGTCCATCGCCAAGTGGTACATTGGTGAAACCTGCAATATTCTTTGCGATTTGCATTCCTGCCTCATCGTTAATCCATACGTTTGTTCGGCACATGCCATGCTTCCTGTGAGCAACTTTCACGCATTGAGTTCCTCCGTTGTACATCACTTCTTCGAGATTATCGTCCTCGAAAAGAACTGCAAGGTCGCCGTGCGGGTTAGGTGCTACTGAACCTTCAACGTGATAGATAGGGGATGGATGATTCGCTTCTGTGTAGATTGTTACATTTCCATATTGTTCTAAAATTTGTTCTGACATACTTTCACCTCATCCACCGATCATTTTTGTTGCTCCCAAAAAGAAGAACATGGACATC
The DNA here is from genome assembly GCA_002171315.2 of Euryarchaeota archaeon TMED117. Classification (GTDB taxonomy): domain Archaea; phylum Thermoplasmatota; class Poseidoniia; order Poseidoniales; family Poseidoniaceae; genus MGIIa-L2. The sequence goes on from NHFS02000002.1 coordinate 27,073, forward strand.
GTCATCCAAAGTGGTACAAACCACATGATATCTCGCATCCTGCCAAGCATTCGGCCAGAGACAGCAACTCCTACTGCGCTTGCCACAGCAAAGAAGAGGCTGAATGTCGATAGAAAACCATCAATTTGGAAACCCTTAGAACCAGGGGTAAATAGTCCAACAAGGAATCCAATGAGTCCAGGAAGGCCAATACAAATGAAGAGAACGATAAGGATTCCACGTCCTTGAAGTTCTGATTCTCTTTTGTTCATCAAATCATTAAGTCTTTCATAATCCATCGATAAATTCATCAGAATTTCCTGTAGTGGAGCACCTTGCTCGATAGCAGTTTCGAGTAGGTGCATTACTCGTTGAACCTGAGAAGATCTTGTTTTGGTTGCAAAACTTGAGAGAGCAGCATCGAAGGAACTTGCATGGCTTTCTGCCAATGTTTCTTCGAGTAGTGGTCCAAGTGGAGCTGGTGCACTTTTTGCTTGATGTTGCATTGCCTCTTGAATACCAAGGCCAGCCCCTACTTCATCCGAGAGGGCTTCAAGGAAACTTGGTAAAGCATTCTCAATTTTTCTTCGGCGAATTCGTTCTCGAATAGGAGGGATTCCTCCGCCTAACATAGCAAAACCAACTACGCCCAGAAACAACATCATCGGTTGATCATTGAACGACTCAAGTAAGCGAAAGAGCATGATATCACAAACCTGGATCCTTGGTGTGAGTTTTCAGACCAATCATTACCATTGCAAGAAGCGTGAGCATTAATCCAGCATTTACGACCATATTGATTGTTGATTGCTCAGGCATACCGAAGAAGCTGCCCATATCTCCAACGAGTTGAGGAAAGAGGCCAAAAACCGCTAAAATAATCGGTCCAATCATGCCAATAGAAAGAAGTGATTCTGGAACGCCACTCAAATCTTCAATATATTTTTTCACATCTTCAGTCCGTTCTTCTTCCATTCGACTTCCTTGTTTTTTCAAGGTGTCAATGATATCGGTATTTTGTGTGATATTCATATGCATGATGTTGAGTAAACGGCGATAGCCGTCTGTTTCAGCCTTATTCATCATGCTTTTGAGTTCCTTTTCGAGGGATCGCCCTCCACTTCTTACCTTGTCCATCATTTCTTTGAAGTCATCAGATATGATTCCATATCCGCCTTGAGAAATACTGTGGATTGTTGCTTCAAGACCAATACCTGAGGACATGAGAACGTCCATTGCTCGAATGACATAGAGAACTTCTCTCTTTTCATCCAGTTTACGCATCATTCCACCTTCAAATAACGTCTTCAATGAGTTCAAAATGAAACTTCTCGGTTGAACCCTCATACTCTAGAGCAGAAAAGATGACTTTGACATCTCGTTCTTCAAACGGGTCGTGAATGAATGGCTGTCCGGATCGGAACATCTCTAGAATGCGTTTGTAATCATCGAGAGACAAAATCCCTCGAACGTTGTAAACAGTGGATTCAGAGCCTTCATCATGAAGATTATCGCCTTCTCCACCTCTGATGATTGTACGGGTCATCCTTCGGGTTAANCGGACGTCAATGTCTGCGTTCGGTATACGAACCCAATCTGATGCACCAGTTCCNGTTGCCGGTCGAATAAAAAAATCCATGCCTGCCATAATGACCCCNATTGATACGAGGGTGAAGGCAAGATTTGAATGTGTTGGAGTAATTCCTTCAAGATACAATCTTGAACCAACCAAATCTTGGTTCNTGNANAATGCCTTCATCACTCATAGCATCGAGTTCAGTTTCGCTTTTATCTCGTGAGAAACCACGTGCTGCTAGATTGCGAACAAGNGACTCAAAATCNACNCCTTCTCCGTTATCCATTGCCTGAATGCATTCGAGAACAACNGATCTCAGGTCCTCNTCTGCTTGTTCNGTAACATCCTCTGCCTCANTCAAATTAAGTGTAGGNGGCGGGGTTGTTGCAGCCTCAAGTTTCCCTTCNGCTATGTCCAATGCTTGCATTACATTCAATCGATATGTTTCTGTATCAATTTGACCATAATGTGTTTGAGCAGCGAGCAGCCCAGGAATCATCTCNTGAGCAACACCNGCATCTTTCATTGCTTCAGCNGTCGGCTCACAATTTAATGTAAGTTGATGCTGATTAAGGCGATTGAGAGTTGCATCGGAGGCGCTAACCAGCCATGAAGCGTAACGATCTCTANCGATAATACATGCCTCCTCAGGTCGNAGTGATGTGTAGACGGCTCCCTCGTCCGTCTGATACCATCGTGCTTTNGCAGTCATTGTAAGTAGGACAGGNTCNCCNGAATCGACCTTNTCCAGTAATTGTATGACAAATTCTCTCATNGATTCAGANGCATATTCTCCAACCGAAAAGTAATGCAGGCCNGAAGGGTCCCTGATTTGGCCGTTGTACATCTGAGATCCATTACTGGTTTCTCTTAATTCTAATCGTTCGACTAAGCCTGAAACAATAAGTCGGTTGACCTTTGCTCCCAGTTTTGTTATGACAAAAGTCGGATCAAACTCTCCTGTTCCNTTCTCATTGAGAGTTGATTCTCCGAATTCNGAAGCGAGCATGAACCATGCTGGTTGNCGTTTAATNTGCTGTGAACCCATCATCATTCCAACCCCCATTGTGCACGNANTTCNGTCGCCCTNAGGGCGGATTCAGGTTTGAGAATTTTAGCNTCATTACACAAAATCATTGAACCTTGACCATCATTGATTACCCTTCCAGAAGCTTCGACTCTGCANCCNAGTAATCGANTGCGAATTGATTGAACATACATCATCGATCCATTTGCTTGNATTTGGTCAACCATTGTTGCATGNTCTGTTTCAAGTANNGCNANAGCTGCTTCTTTCGAAACAAGGAGTGCNCATGTTGCACCTTNGTCATCGAGAACNAGACGCAGTCGNACATCTTCATTTCCTTCAACNGNNCCNTGNTCACTGCACTGNCCTTCCCNTAGNACTCGTCTGCATTCNGGGCATCGCATGATTGTTCCAGANTCTTCGCGAANGGATACAATTGTNCCTGANGTGGAAATTCCTACTCTGCTAGGGCCATTGACGAGGTCATGAAGTCCGACATCCACCTTCANGTTTGTAAGGTCAATATCTCCATCCCATGGCGTTTCATCAAGAATTGTGATTTGTTCAACTCTGTCAACCGTAATATCNGGTATGCCTTGCCAGGCGCGNACGCGTGCCTCTGTAATTCGTACCGTAATTGGTAACTTCGATTCATCAATCGGTAAATCAGTCCATGCACTCATGCGACATTGCCCTGTTGGATCTGCAATTTGACCAGACCAAAGATATCGCTCTTCTCCATCTTTTGTGAATGTGCGTTTTGCCCATTCAGTGATACTCACAACGATTTCAACATCCTTGGATCCATCACGAAGTGTGCTTACTGTTGCAANAAGACCTTCCTTCAAAGAATCAGTATCTGCGAAAGAAGCATCATGATATGGCTCAATCTTGGTTGTTCGACCGAAATTNAGTTCAGGCGTGTCTCTGAAGGTTTTGACTTGAGCCCCATCGATCTTGAGCAATGAACCAACTTCAAATTCAAATGGTTCCCANGANAGGAAACCAATTGCACCTGATTCATCNGCNACACGNCCGCGTACAACATCAATACTTCCGCTTCCNTCCCTCTTGTGGATTTGATCGGGTCGGGAAGACATAACTCTGCCAACGATGCAAACATATCCATCGCTTGGAAGGGAGTCTATGCCAATTGGCTCACCTGGAGCAACAACTGGGCGCGTGCCTTCTCGTAAAACAGCAATTCGTGATGATTGATTGATGTTAATCGACATACGTCCTTGGTATTCATTGACGGATGCTCCTTCAATTCGTACGACAGAACCTGNTGTAATGTTTGCGTTGTTACCCCAGTCTTTGTATTCCCATCGTGTTCTTTCTCCAGAACCCTCTTGCCATGGGTCGTCTTCAAGAAGACCGAATGAAATCGATTTAGATTCTCCTCGTATCATTTGTTCACGAACATTGTGAGAAACAATTTCGACTTCAATTTCAATGTCACGATCATCACCCTTCAATTCAGATAGTGAACTGACTTTTTTGGTGGTCGCTTAGTTTGGCCACTCGTCCCACCTTGAGTTGAGGGGGCATCGCTTTCACTTCGAAAACGTCGAACAATCGATCGAATAGCATCCTGTGGCGGTATGAAGAATTCTTCTTCATATTTTACGAAAGCAGAACGGATTTCACCTTCATCTGCATCAGGACATTCTTGCAGTACAGCTGCAATATGACCTGCATATCTATCGTCATCGCTCAAAGATTCCACCTCCGCCAGGCGAATTGTTGATTGGGCCTGTGCGGAGAACAGGCGGCGGGCTTTCGTGCGGATTGGTTAAGACTAGACACTCCCATGACCTCCATGGAACTGAACAAGACTGACGAGGGGTGATAAACAATCCCCTCCACAACTCAGGCGGGATTAATGCGCATTCCTTGTGCGAAAAGGATGTTCGAAAGATGATTCGTCCCTGTGCTTGAAACACCGTTCCTTGTGG
>NHFS02000077.1 GCA_002171315.2 Euryarchaeota archaeon TMED117
ATCATGTAGGGGCGAGACATCTACGTCCGCATACAGGAACCCAAAAGCCGCTTTCGCCGCCCTGAGGCATTCAGCCCACCATAAAGACGATTTGTGGTACAGGGTACGCCTAGCTCCCCACCTATCCCACCAGAGCCTGCGAGAAGGTGTATTTCAATCAAACGATGAAGCAACTTATGCCTCTTCCTCGTATTTAGAAGGGCACGAAGTCTTGATTGTGTCTGCTTCGATAACGTATTTGCCATTGATTTCCTTGAATGTTCCCTCAGCGTATACGGTCCTATTATCACCTAAGCCATTTGAAATTGAACCCGCATTTGAATAATCAACAAGAAGATTTTCATCTGGTCCTTCTAAGATAAATGTCATATTCAATTCATCGATTGATCCATCCATGATTTCTCCACGTACGGCAACATCTTCATCCAAATGATCTGATGAATTGTCGAGTAATTCTTCAACAGTTAATGTCGGTGCGGGTGCTTGAAGAAAGATTGTCCCTAGAAGTGCAATGGTAATGACTCCACCAATGAGCATGAGTCGAACACGATATGACAGCATACTCTTCATCCGTTCCTATTCAAGTACCTATTTCAATATCTGCTCTCATTCAAGACTCACTGATGATCCAATTGCATCTTCCAAAGTTTTGTATTCAGAATTCTGTAATTTCTTTCTTAATCCATTGACAATTTCTTTGGTCAAACCGGGACCTTCGAAAACGAAGCCAGCATATGCTTGAAGCAGTGATGCACCATTGATAATTTTCTCCCAAGCATCCTCAGAGGACATTATACCGCCAACACCCACGATTGGTAGTTCCCCTTTGGTGTATTTGAAAATGTGATGAATCAATTCAGTGCTGCGTGTTGTCAAGGGAGCCCCAGAACAGCCACCACTCTCTCGGTAGGTCTTATCCACATCATTTGGACGCTCTAGAGTTGTATTGGTCGCCACAATCCCATCGATTTGTTCCGACAGGGCAATATCAAGAATCTGTTCTAGTTCTGAGAAAGACAAATCAGGAGCAATTTTAATGAGAATAGGTTTAGACTCCGCTCCATACATATCTGCTGATTTTAAATTTTCAGAAATGCATTCATTGATAATACTCGTCAAATAATCTCCATGTTGTAACTCTCGCAGCCCAGGTGTGTTCGGAGAGGAAACATTGATCACAAAGACATCAACATCACGCCATAGTCGCCTTAATGTGGTCGCATAATCGTCTTTTGCCTCGGATAATGGGGTTAATTTAGATTTTCCGAGATTAGCCCATACTGGAATTTGTCGATTGAATTTTCGGGACTTTTTCAACCGTAGAGCGACCTTTTCGCTTCCTGGATTATTAAATCCCATTCTATTGACAAGCGCTCTGTCTTTTCCATTTCGAAACATTCTAGGTTTCTGATTTCCTTCTTGTTCCAACATAGTCACACCCCCTATCTCTGAAAATCCTAAGCCAATAGATTCCCATCCTCTAAGCGCTTCTGCACGCTTATCCATACCAGCAGCTATACCAAATGGGTGTTGAAAATTAATTCCAAACCTTGTAATCGGTAGGTTATGATTTGGTTTATACAATGTTCGAAGAATAAATCGTGTCAATGGATTTGAAGAGAGAATCTTGAGTATGAGCAAAGAACGGCCATGAGCCTTCTCTGAATCTTGAACCGCTAATAGCGGCCGGGAAATAAGTCTGAAGATTCTCCCCATAAACTGCCCTTGAACCGATATCCTTCAAGCCTTGCGCTGATTCGGAGTGTCATGGAGGAGAATTCCCCACTCTGGTTTGCATTGCGGGAAGCTGGACGAAGAATTCTTTCTCTTGGAGAAATTTTGATTGAGATTCCTCAACAATTTCACGAACGATGGAATCGACTCATTCTGAATATGAGTGATGCTTTACCTCAACGAATCACATTCCCGTCCTTGCTTATCGGAGAATATCTGATCGTCAAGGATTTGGAAAACAAAATTATACTGACAAATCAAGAAATATCTGAATCCTATGAAACATTATGGTTGCCGATGAAAACCAATCTTGTTCTGCCCATGCTCGAGCAAATGTGTTCTGAATTACTTCTCGCAGGTTATCCTGGATGCGAGGGTTGTGGATTCCGAGAAAATGAAGATGTTTGGAATGAAATATTGAGCAGAAATAATCTCCTTGAATTTTCCCAGTAATTCTTTAGATACCGTAAGGTATCTGTTGAGAATGAAGTTTGGCGAGCCTTCAAGTACGGTCGACAAACCGGATGAAATGATGAGCATCGTTGTCCTCGCCGAGAAGCCCAGTGTTGCAGAGGACATTGCCAAAGTACTTGGCATATCCAAAAAAGAAGCCACACATTGGCAAGGAGACGGTATTGTTGTTACTTGGGCAGTTGGCCATATGCTCGAACTGAAATACATGGACGATTATGACCCTGATTTTAAGAATTGGAGAAAAACTGCCGATAGATTACCTTACATTCCGGATGAATTTGAATTCAAACCAAAATCTGGATCCACAAAAAAACAATTAACTGCGATTAAGAAATTAATGAAGGACAAATCAGTAACAGAAATTGTAAATGCCTGTGACGCTGCAAGAGAAGGAGAATTAATTTTTCAAACAATTTACAATCATGCAAAAATCAAAACTGAAGTTACTCGAATGTGGTTACAATCTATGACAAATTCTGCAATACAGAAGGCTTGGGATGAACGAAGGTCTTCAAACGAATTCAAACCATTGTCTGATGCAGCTTACAGCAGAAGCCAAGCTGACTGGCTCATAGGTATGAATGGGTCACGTGTTGCTGAAGTCTTCTTACCCAAGAAAAGGAGCGAAAGGCAAGCGATATCTATTGGTCGTGTTCAGACCGCTACACTTGGAATTATTGTAGATCACGAATTGGAAATTCTTCAGCATATCCCAACTCCATATTGGGAACTTAATGCCACATTTACCAACAAAACAAGTACCTGGAGCGGTCGTTGGGAAGGTGGGAAATCAAACGATGATGTCAAAGCACACTGGGTTCTAACTCAGCAAGATAAAGATCGAATCCAAGCATTACTTGATTCTGGTAAGGACGCAGAAGTTAGTGAAAAACTGTCGACAGGAAAAGAACGACCACCGCTTAATTATGACCTTACATCACTTCAGAGACAAGCCAACTCTATGTTTTCTTGGCCTGCTAAAAGAACTCTCAATGTCGCCCAAGCACTTTATGAGCGACATAAATTAACGACATATCCTAGAACTGATTCAAGATATTTACCTTCCGACATGACTGATGCCATCAACGAAACAATTGCAAATATTGGTAATCAATCTGACTATTCAGGATTTTCCCAGCATTTGAAAGATGGAGGATTAGAAAATGTCAAGAGAAATTTCAATGATGCAAAAGTAAGCGATCACTTTGCAATCATTCCAACAGGCAAGGTGCCCACGGGTTCATTGTCGAATGATGAAAAGAGACTTTACGATCTAATTGTTCGTAACTTCCTGGCTTCATGGTACCCTCAATCAACCATTGAAAAGCAAAAGAGAACAGCCAATCTGGGTGGTGAAATTTTCGTCAGAGAAGCACAACAATACCAAACTCTTGGTTGGAGAGAAGTTGTTCCTAAGAATTTGAATTTCCCTGAAGGATGGGGTACACTGGAATCAAACCCCATTTCTTCTACGGTTGAAGAACATACATGGAAAGAAGACAAATCTAAACCACCCTCACGTCTCAAGGAAGCACGTTTACTGACCTTAATGGAGCGAGCGGGTAAGGAAATCGAGGATGAAGAACTTGCAGAAGCGATGTCTGACAAAGGATTAGGTACACCTGCAACAAGAGCCGATACGATTGAAAAATTACTCTCTCGAGGATACATTTCCAGACAACAATCAGGAGCGATCAATGCTGCCCCTCATGGAATTAGAATTATCGAAATTCTAAGGCGTATTCCAGTTGAATGGATTACGTCAGCTGAATTAACTGGTGAAATGGAATCTGCTCTTATCGCTGTACAACAAGGGAAACTCGCTGCTAGCGAATATATGCAGCGAATAATAGACCAAACGAATGATCTTGTTACCAAAATTCGTGATCATGAGCGAGGTGACCTATTCACAGGAGATGATTCTATTGGCCAGTGCCCGTTGTGTAAGAGTAAAATTACAGAAACAGCTCTTTCATACACCTGTGAAAAGAACGAAGGAAAAGACAAAGGTTGTTCCTTCGTATTTTGGAAAGATACCAGTGGACGTTGGTTTGATAGAACAACTGCTTCAAGACTCTTACAAGAAAAGAAGATAGAAGATTTACATGGATTTTTCAATCGGAACGGAGAGTCCTATACAACGACAATCACTATTGACGATTCTGGAAAGGTCACCTCTGCATTATCCTCTGGTACTCGTGCAAAGAACACTGATGAAGCTGTCTGTCCTTGTCCAAAATGTGATGATGGTACTATCCGGGAAACTGATACACATTATGCATGCGATGATGAGGAATGTAAATTCAGAGGTGTCGGTAAAGAAATTTGTAAGAGGGAAATTAGTCCTGTTGAGGCAAAAGCAATTCTAGTTGACGGGAAATCACCTCTCATTGATAATTTCATCTCGAGAAGAGGAAGGCCGTTCCCTGCATATCTTGTGTTGGATGGGAATAAAGTTGGATTTGAATTTCCACCAAGAGAACCTGCTGCAGATGCCCGAAGATTCGAAGTACAGCCAGGTGTTGTCGCAATATGTCCTAAATTTAAGACTGAAATCTATGAGACTGAAACCCATTATCGACCTAAAACCAGTGCATCAGGATGTAAAATTGACATACCTCGTGAAATTGGAAAGAGAGAACTCACCCGAGAGGAAGCCAAGACATTAATCGAAAAAGGGGAAGTGGGACCATTCGATGATCTCATTGCAAAGAAAACAGGTAATCCATATACTGCCATTCTGTATTTGAAAAAGAATCAGAGAATCGGTTATCGGTTCGCTAAACGATGAATTCGGAAGAAACTTCATGAAGTCAGTCCCATCAAAGGGACCATGGACTACGACTACGATGTCGTCATTATCGGCGCTGGACCTGTTGGAGGCTATGCATCCCGTCTTCTGTGTGAAAGAGGATTGTCAGTCCTGATGATTGAGGAACACACAGAAATTGGACGGCCATTTCAATGTGCAGGCCTTGTAACACCAAGCGCTATGCATGCAGTTGAAGCTTACGGAACAGTCGTTCAGGATGTAGATGGAGCCTTGATTCATGGGCCATCAGGTACACTTGTCCCAGTTGGCAAGGATGGTGATTTGCGAACATATGTCGTTTGTAGAAAGCGGTTCGATCAGGAAGTCGTTCAGCAAGGTTTGAAGGCTGGGGCAGATATTTTACTCGAATCTCAGCCAACTAATGCAGTCATACATTCTGATGGAGTCATCGTTTCAATCAAAAATCAACGAACTCAAGAGGAACGAGATGTCTCCTGTAAGCTCTTCATCGGCTGCGATGGTGCTCATTCATGGGTTCGAAGAACATTCAAAATGGGACGTCCAAAAGAAATGTTGGTTGGCTTCCAATCTGAAGTCGTTGGGTATGAAGGCAAGAACCGATGGCTAGAGATGTACAGTGGTTCTGAGATTGCTCCAGGATTTTTTGCGTGGGTAATTCCGTCAGGAAACGATACACATCGTATTGGATTGTGGTCAAAAGCAGAAATGCTCGATGGAAAAAGTATTCTAGACTGCTACAATGATTTACTCAATCATCCACTATGGAAAGAACGATTTGCAAACATACAGGAAACTGCAAGATATTGCGGTCCTGTACCATCTGGGATGATACGCCGGCCCTACAAAAATCGAGTCATGGTACTCGGAGATGCAGCAGGTATGGCGAAACCAACGACTGGAGGAGGTCTTGGGCCTGGGTTCAAACAAATATCATCGATTGTAGATAATCTTGTAGTCGCCATAAATAACAATAAACTCACTGAAAAAGATTTGAAGTCCATTACAAAACACTCATGGCCTAAAATGAAAAAAGAACAGGATAGAGCAAGGGCGTTACGTGATTTACTCGTATCGACACGGACCGATGAAGAACTTGACCAACATTTTGCTAATTTTGCTAAACCCGAAATCATTGCATTAATCAACTCAATTGGCGACATAGAAAAGCCAGTCCCTCTAGGAATGGCTCTTTTACGAAAAGTACCTGCATTCAGAAAGTTAGCTCTTCAAGCAGGAATAAAATTGCTGTTTACTTGAGGTGACATCGATGGGAAAATGGAATATTATTCACAAGGTTCGATATCCGCCATTCGATCATCAACGTTGGAAAGCCAATTCGGTGCCTATTGTCGAAGATAAGGTCAGCATGAACCTAACATCCGAACAGATCGAACAAAAGTATCCACCATTTCTAATTAAGAGTGAAGAGGGATGGTTGCTTGAACGAAGAATTGTTTCTGAAAAAGGTGTACAATGGAATGGAGAATCATCAACTCTACTAGACGATTCAAAATTCGTAAATCTTGTAGATCAACAACGAAGTGGTTGGTATATCATACCCAACAACCTCCACTCAGTAGCAAGAAGATTGATTCATTTCGCAGTAATTTTACTTCTCATAACCCTCACTTACCTTTTCGTTGAACCGATTTTAAGTGCATTGGGGATTCCGAGTTTAGGAACCCAAAGTATTCGATTGGGCTTGTTGGATTACCCTGTCTTGACAGTCGTTGTCGTACCTTTCCTTCTCATGCCGTTGCTGTTACGGATGGTTGCTAACTTTCTAGATCTTAAAAAGCAACAAGATTATTTTAAAAATCCAGCAAAATCTCCAATCCTTGAACTCGAAAAAGGAATACAAAGTGGACAATCGCTCAGGGGTAAATGCATTATCCCTGAACGACGCCCTGATTGGAAATCAATTTCCATCCATTGGCACGTAGGTACGCTACCACCTTCCCGAATAGCACTGGTCGAATTGTCAGGAAGGAAATTGGACCATCAGCCACCTGTTGGACTTTCAACTCCACTACCTCATCACTGGGAAGAAGGTCTCGATGATGGTACCGCTGGAGGCGAAGATGCGCCAATGGAACGACAAGACATACCTGGAGGCGTATTCCTTCGGCCAATGAGATTTTCAGAAGAAGGCGTGGGCCAAGTACTTGATGAAAATGGAACATTTGAACTCCCTCCTCCACAAAATAACTGGCCTGGTTCAGTCAATTCTGAATTGCTCAGAGTTCATTGGGAAGTTGTCATTAAGATAAAAAGGAAAAAAAATATGCCACTGCTATGGGTTATGCCAATTCGAGTGAATTTTCCAGAATCCTTTGTCGAATTAGAAAATCTAAATGTTAACGATTCAAGGACTGAGCATTTTTACATCGGCAAGCGTTAAGTTCAATTCCTACGGATGGATGTATCATCATGGGCAAAAGCGTCGTATCTGCTGTTCTTCTTTCTTTGCTGATGTTGTCAGGTTGCTTTGGTACAGATCCGGTAAAAGAAGAACAAGAAACAGTAGAAGCAGAACCATATACTCTCAATGCAAGTTGGGACACCATTAATCCAAGTGGGGAAGTTGATCAAATTATAGAACTGAAACTTCTCCTGAACTCAACTGGACAAGGGACTTATGAGGCTGTTTTGAATGCATATCATGAAGACAACCAGCCAGGTGGTCTGGATGTGATTATGAATGAAAAAGATACATTCATCTCAATTATTCTCCAACCTTCGAAACATGGTATCTTCACCATTGATGTTGAATTAACGTTGTCAACCGGCGCTGCATATGTGTATTCCAACACATTAACAATTATGGTTCCTGATGAAGGAGTCACTTCGTTGATAATCCCTCAATACATCGTTGTAGAATCCCCAATTATCCAAATCCAAGGCCAGGTATTACATCAAGATGTTTCCACCTGTTCTTTAATCATGGAAATACCAGATCAGTCATTAACCATTGATTCGATTACTATCCAAGTTCAAGCAGATGGTTCATTTACTCATTTATTGACTGGTTTAGATGAAAGAGAAGAGAGTTTTATCATATCCAGTATGGCAATATGTGGTGAATATACTGAAACTGTCTCTTACAGTAATACTTCTGTAATGATTGTTGAAAACAATGACATTGATGGTGATGGAATCCTTGACGAAATAGACCTTTGCCCAGATGGTATTGGTGAAAGTGATGGTTGGGCCTCAAGTTCTTCGAGTGATGTTGATCAGGATGGATGTCGAGATTATGATGAAGATGCTGATGATGACAACGATGGTGTTTTGGACATCAATGATTCATGTGCTTCAACAATTGGATGGTTGAGCAATCAAGAAAACGACCGTGACCAAGATGGATGCATGGATGATGGTATTGATGCTGATGATGATGGTGATGGAATTCTTGATGAAGTGGATTCCTGTAACGATGGAGAGATTAACTGGCCAGCTAATCTTTACTTAGACTGGGATCAAGATGGTTGCCATGATCTTTTAGAGGACTCAGATGATGATAATGATGGTGAAAATGACTCATCAGATTTATGTCCGAAAGGGAGAACAAACTGGATTCTACAACGAAACGTAAACACTGATTTTGACATGGATGGTTGTTTTGATACCACCGAAGATGACGATGATGATAATGATGCTGTTAATGATTTTAATGCAACAGGATCTATCTTAGACCAATGCCCCTACACGCCTCTAGGTGCCTCAGATGTTGATGAATACGGCTGCGCAGCCATTGAAAGAGACACTGATTCAGATGGCATAAATGATCTTCTTGACCAATGTGAAGGAACCCCGACTGGATTAACTGTCAATGCGGCAGGTTGTGCTGATCTAGATGGAGATGGTGTGTTTGCAAATGTCGATATTTGTGCGGATAGCCCATCACGATGGACGATTGACAACCAAGGTTGTGCAATCAATCAGAGATCTGTTCCTTGGACATCAGGGACTACAGTGAATGGACCAATGGATATCGTTCCAACATTCACAGTACCAACCCTTGACGGTACATTCACATTCCAAAACAAATGGACAGGTGATGATGTTTATCTTTTCATGTTCAAATATACAGACTCAAGTGGTAATTCAAATTCAGGTACATGGGCAACAAATCCAGGTACATTCATCCGCAATCTACCGTCCAACACTCATCTCTTCTATGGTTCATTTGATTCCACATATCATAATGACATAACATCGAGAAAGAGTGATGTTGAAGCACGATTAAACCCCAGTGAAGAAGAAGAATGGTCAGGCAGGATTCACTACATCGATATGGATGCAAGTAACATCCAAGGTGGACTGGGCCAAATGATTTCTAACACAAATAGCCCATTCTTTATGGGAATTGATCGATTCCAGAGAGCAAGAGAAGCAGGTTCAATCTATGCGTGGGTTACTCAAACAAATGATCCTAACCATTATGCATACGAACCACATCAATGGAATGCAGAATTTGAGCCAGAAATCCGCATGCAGGATAGCGGCATTGATGTCGTAAGCCTGTATGATTTCGAACGTCATTCGGGAGGTTGGGGCTCGAATCATAATTCATACCGAAATGCTACGTTCAGTATGCCTCAAAATATGTCCTCTTATGACACACTCGAAGTTTTTCATGAACATGCTTGTGATGATCGAAGTAATCGATTCCAGAATAGTGATGGCACATACGGTGGATGTCATGAATGGGATTATCTCGCTCATCTCTACATCTGCGATTCAAATAATTCATCCGTATGTGGGACAGAATTCATGCGATGGATTACAACCTATGGTCGTGAAGGTCGTTGGCTTACAGATATTAGCCCGTATCTATTCATGCTTGAAGATGATGACACACGTAGATTTCGGTATAAAGGAGCAAATAAAGGAGACATGACCATTAAGTTTCTATTCTCTAATTGGGGGAGCGGAGAACGCCCACATGATGCAACATTTGCATTTACAGGTGGTCAATTTGATGGAAGTTATAACAATGAAAGTCGATACACAAGAAATCTAAATTTCACAGTTCCAAGTGAGACGACAAGAGTCGAAATAGTTGCAACAATAACAGGTCATGGATTCCAAAAGGACGATGCAAATTGTGCGGAATTTTGCGATCATGAGCACCACTACTACATCGATAATCATCATACTTACGAATGGCATCCAATTGTAGGGTCTAACACAGGTTGTGAAAATGAAATTTCCAATGGAGTTGTTGCGAACCAGTTTGGTTCATGGCCATATGGTCGTGCGGGATGGTGTGCAGGCCAAGATGTCAAGCAATGGACTTACGATATCTCATCATGGGTCGATTTCAATGGACAAATCAACGAACTAACGTATCGAGGCCTTTTCAACGGGCAAGAGTATAACCCAACTGGAGAATCAAGTAAAGGTGGACGAAACATCGTTGCTGAAATATGGGTTGTATTCTATACCAATTCTACAAGTTGACTTGGTGGCAAACAATTTGCCTCAGGCAATGAATTTGTGGTATCTGGAGTTTCCAGATGTTCATAATCGCTATTACGCCTTTGAGGCGAGAACCCAGATCGAAGGATTGAAGTTTGCAATTCCTGCTCAGATGCACTAAATTTGGTCGTACCTGAAGCCGATACAACATTCTCTTCCATCATTGTCGAACCTGCATCGTCTGCCCCTCCAAGGAGAGCCATCTGAGCGACACCCATTCCCATCGTTGGCCATGAAGCTTGTATGTGTGGTACATTATCAAGAAATAAGCGAGAAATTGCAACATGACGGAGATATTCACTTGCTCCTGCACCGAGTTCAAATCTGTTTGCACCTTTGTTTCTTTTTCCAAATGTGTTCGATTCAAGTTGAACTGGCCATGCAATAAATGAAGTAAAACCAACATGACCTAATGATAATACTCGATCTTGTTGTTGACGAATTCGATTGAGATGCTCAATACGATTCGAATTGGTTTCTCCAAATCCAATGACATTTGTTGCACTTGTTGTTAAGCCCAAAGATTGAGCTTCTTCCATCACGCGAAGCCAATTATCTGGATGTCCTTTCTTAGGAGATACATCTTTACGCACTGTTTCAACAAGCATTTCTGCTCCTCCCCCAGGTAAGCCATGCATACCTGCTTCTTTGAATCGAGTGAGAACTTCAAGCGTCGTGCTCTGCGTAACTTCTGCAATACCTTCTAATTCAATGGGTGAAAAACAGTCTAGGTCAATGGTTGGATGATGAATTCTTAATTCATTGATCAAACCAATGTACCAATCAATATCGAGGTCAGGATTTACGCCTCCTTGCATCAGAATTCTTGAACCTCCAATGGCTTCTAATTCTACAATACGTTGACGAATTTCATCATAGGTTTGCGTGTATGTTTCATCATGACCGGGTGGACGATAAAATGAACAAAATTGACAATTGATTGTACATACATTCGTGTAGTTAATGTTACGATCAACAAGATATGTCACTTTATTTGTAGGGTTATGCAATTTTCTCCTATGATGAGCGGCATCCATTAATTGATGCAACGGAGCAGAATCATACAATATGAGGCATTCCTCACTTGTAAGACGATAAATATCATCGCTAGAATTGATTTTTTCAAGAATAGTTGACCAGCCCATAGGCTCACCTCTATACTGTTCCCATAATTCCTTCAATATCAGCAATTGTTTTTGGACAGCGATTTGTGAGTACATCTGGCTCACCATCGGTTACAAGAACATCATCTTCAATACGAATGCCAATGTTTGCATATCGTTCTGGACACTCGACATCAGGCCTCCATGCACCAAAATATAATCCCGGTTCAACTGTCAATACCATACCAGCTTCAAGCAATCGTGGTGTTCCATCTGGTTTGTAGACGCCAACATCGTGTACATCTAGACCTAACCAATGGCCTGTATTATGCATATACCAATGTTTTAATTGACCAGATTCCAAATCCAATGCTTCATCTAATGTTTGATCGATTACTCCCAAGCGAATAAGACCCTCAGCGAGAACTGAACGAGCCACTTCGTGAGGTTGATTGTAAGGATTTCCTACGCGGCATGCGGCAATGGCTTGTTCTTGCGCTTCAAGTACAATCTCATAAATCTCTTTTTGAGCATCACTAAACTTACCATTGATTGGCCAAGAGCGAGTTATGTCAGCAGCATAGCCTTTGTATTCAGCTCCTGCATCAATAAGAATAATCTCATCGCCTTTACATGTTGATTCGTTGACTGTGTAATGAAGAATAGTTGCATTTTCACCACAACCAACAATTGATGGATATGCCCAGCCACTAGTGCCTCCATAAACGAAAAAGCCTTCTATAATCGCCTGTACTTGATATTCGGTAATACCATCTTTACTCGCTTTCATCGCTAATTCATGCGCAACCGAAGAAACCTCTGCTGCATAACGCATCAATTCAATTTCTTCAGGAGATTTGCGTAGACGCATCTCAGCAATCCTTCTGCTTGGATCCTCCATTGAGACTGGTCCAGAACCGAAGTGTTGACGTTTGCGATCCCTTCGTTCAATAGCAGAGCGAACGATGGAATCAATACCATCACTGATACCTGTTCGGACATGTACCGCAGATGATTTCGAGAGATATCCATCAAGATGTTTTTCCAAATCATGAATTGAATTAGCTTCGTCAACAGACCACTCACTGAGTGCCCCTTCAATACCTGGACGTCGCCCCTCCCAGATTTCCTTCAACGTGTCTTTTGGTTGAACGAATATATGTGAAATCCATTTAGTTCCATCATAGTGAAAGACAAGAGCAGATTCAGGATCCGCCCACCCAACAAAGTAGAGCATATCGCTCGATGTTCTGTACGGATATGTCACGTCATTACTACGAATGGCTTCAGGAGGCGTGGTAATAATCACTAAATCAGAAGGTGTTAATTGAGACAGAAAACGTTGCTGACGTTCTTTGTAAATTGATTTAGGGATGTTCAATGGTTCATTTGGAAGACTTTCCATAGCATCGTTAAACATAGACTCACCAGTTGTCGCTACAATTCACAGTTTTTTAATGAATGGTTAATCCTCGGATACTTTAGCATCTGACCAACGAACAAAATCCGATTCTTTTGTTGCTAGTACTTTTCGACGTATGAGGATGATAAAGGATAAAATGAGTAGAAGTAAAATCGAAGTCCAAATTGTAATTGACTGAAGCGGAGAATCGACTTGAACCTCCTGTTCTTCAACAGTAAAACTAATTGATGTGCTTGCACCATTATTATCGGTTAAGAGAAGAGTAATCTGTTCCCATTCATCGGCCTGGATATCAGAAGATAAGAGGTAAGATCTACCACTTAGGAGTGATTTACCATCAACAAACCAATTGTATTCTAACGAGTCAATATCATTGATAGTGTCTGTTGTAAGATTTGCTGAGAAGCACCATTCATCAGATGATTTTACAGTAATTGTCTGATTATTTGATATTTTAAAACCATCAAATCGTAGATCTAATTCTGGTTCAACATTGACAACACTCACATTATGTTGGACATTTACAAAGTTGCCACCCATATCTCGGATAAGACCAATTATTTGGTAGACCCCTTGCTCATCCGCAGTAAACGATAATCTGTTATCTGCCAATATTTCTGAAGAAGAAACTGCCCTTAGTTCACCATCTGGCTCTATAATGGTCCATGTAATTGTATACACTGAACCCTGATATCCATCATCAACATCGAGATCAACAGTTATTGTCTCAGATTCCTGAACCTCAGAAATTGAAGATAATGTCACATTAGGAGAATAACGATCTACCACAAAGTATTGTGTAAGAGAATTGGATCCCTTCAAGTTCATTGTTTGAACATAAAAATCAATCAAATACAGCCCATCTGGAAGGTTTATTGAAACTGTTTCCATGGTGATAACCAGATTACCATCTTCAAGTTCGTGAACCACCGGTACGGGAGTATAATTATCCGTGCAAACTCCAAATGGAGCAGGACAAACTGATAGAGACGTAAGAATATCTTGATCACCACTTATCGTCCCAGAGGAAAGAACGGCCGGAGGTAATAGAACGTCGTATTGTAAGGTTGTATCAATAGTAGTGAGAATAATTTGTGACATTTGATCAGATACTGATTCATACATCAATACCGGCCTGTGGTTTGTCGTGCCAAGGTAGACGGTTAAGCCAAAGGAATCTAAATCCGTTTGCTCTAATAGAGAGATTCTTACGAGGCAGGTACAACTTTCAGATGTATGATTGAATTCATGATTCCATACCCAGTACGTAACTCCAAGTTCAGATTCGTAAGGTGTAACAGATAAGAGAGAAGAACTCGAATTAAGAAGTTCATACTGCACATCAGCCGTCACATTCCATAGTGAAATTTCAACCGAGATAAGAGGTACAGTAGATGAACCACTAACATTTATCACATCGTGAAAATGAATGCCGTTGTCTTGATCAAATTCAATTGATGGAGATGCATTAGTTTCAGCACTTGAAGAATTCAAAACGAATGGAGCGAACATAAGCATTGAAAGAATGCCTACTAAACCAACTGATATTGAATTCGCTCTAAACATACGGCACTAGCTCTCGAATGGATCGCACAGTTCACCTTGTCCAGGGAAACTAATCGGATTTCGTGGGTTTGTATCCCATTTGAATTCACAATAGTTAGTGTGCCCATCTCCGTCACTATCCACAAGCCTATCGGCAGGATCATACGGATCGAATTCAAAGTGATATTCCCATCCAGTAGCCATACCATCATCGTCATGATCCATGTAGTAGACCTCGGGACCATCTTCCCAAGCATCCCCATCTGTATCATTTGTAACTGGATTTGTACCATTCTCAAATTCTTCAAAATTTGTGTAATTTTCTAAATTGTTGTAGAATTTCAGACCATCGGGTGAGTCAGGGTCGATATTACATTCAGCATTCGTTGTATCATTGTATCCTGGGCAATATTTCTTTATCAATCCAGTACGATTAAGTCCGTCTGAATCAGGGTCTTCTTCGCCATCATTGATCCCATCTAAATCACTGTCAGCCATGGATGGATCCATGACACCACGAGCACCATAGGCATTGATTGTAGAATTGTCAACAAGGTTGTTGTTTATGGCTTCGTATGAATATCGGACTTCCCATCCATCAGGGAGTTTATCGCCGTCAGTGTCATCATCGACAGGATTCGTATTCCAGTTTGTAGGTGCTTCTGCTCCATTGGCTAGAGTATCATTGTCAACGTCATAGGTATCGTCTTTCAAAGAATTAAGTGAAGGATCTAATGCCCAACGACCCTTACAACCATCACAGAGCGTGTTTCCAGGAAGGTCGAAACCTGACAAATTCATTTCAGAGACTTCGTATTTCTTTTGCAGTTCAAATCCACCAAGCCAGTTAATCCAAACATAGCCACCTGGTTCCATTTGGCAACCATTTGTAGTTGTTTCAGTACATCCGGGTCGATCCCAGTTTGAAACTGCAACCCAAAGGGAGTGAGAATTCGTATTATCCTCAGTTGATTTGACCTGCATTTCCCAGCCATCGAGCATACCGTCTGCATCTGTATCGTTGATCAGTGGATTTGTTTCATATTGGAACGGACGAGGTATGAAGAGAATTTCATTCCCATCGATAAGTCCGTCACCATCGGTATCAGAATTGTTTGCATGTGTTACGAAATTGTCTGCACCAGCAATGACTTCTTCACCATCTTCTAGTCCATCATTATCGGTATCAAACATACATGCCGATGTGAAATACTGTTCTCCATTGAAAATGTATCCGAGTTTGGTTTCTTGTTGATCACTTTCACCGTCACTGTCAGTGTCATCATTCGATGCATTCGATCCCTGTCCATCGCAGGTTGAAGAAAATTCAAGATAATCAGAGAGGCCATCACCATCAGTATCTGGCAACCCTGGATCTGAGACAACCCATGTTAATTGGACACCACGATTGACGACAAGAATTTCCCATCCACCTACTTCTATTCCATCGAGTAAACCGTCAAGGTCAGTATCGCCGTGAGTAGGATCTGTTGAACGACCTACAACATTTCCTTGATCATCGAGTCGTGCTTCATACTCCATGAGGTTTGTAAATCGCTCTGATTCTTCGACGAGATTCATCCAAACGAACAATCGTGATTCAACTTGATCCCCAGGTGCTACATTGATTGAGTAAACATAACCATCAACTGGTGCAACGAGGTAAACAGGTTGCTTGTTACCTCCACCCATTGTGAATTGACCGCGAGCAATGGTCGTGTTACTTGTTACGTAATCGCCCTTCTCGACATAGAGTTCCACCACAGTGGTTGTCAGTTCTAGTTCCTCGAACATAACATCGCCATCACCATCAGAATCCCATCCATCAAAATCAATGTCGTCATTGGCATTACTAGCATTTCTCGGATTTAACGGATATTCAAGAGTAGTACGATTGTATTGGTTCGCCTCCCAACCATCTGGCATCTGGTCGCCATCTGTGTCTTGGCTCCAAGGTGACGTAAAGGACGGCAATCCATTTGTGAGTCCAAACTTGTTAGAGACTTGATATTCCTCAAGATTGTTTAATCCATCTTCGTCCCAGTCGTTGTATCCGTCAGATGAATTGAAAGGATTGAGTTGCTTGTTTGCTTCCTGAGTAGGATGGTCTTGCTTGAAAGAGAAGCAGTATTCAAATCCGTCAGGCATACCATCGCCGTCAGTGTCCCAATCACTGGGCCCGTTTAGGAGACCATCGCCATCGAGGTCTGATAAGAACCATGCAGCGCTTACTTCAGAGGCAAATGGTGCACTACGTGGAGTTCTTTGGGACAGAGGGGTGCTTTCAGGTTCACCGCAATCAGATCCAAGTTCGAAATCAAGCACAACAGCTCCCGAATTAACTTCTAAAATATCTGGAAGCATATCACCATCAGAATCTGAGGATGTAGGGTCAGTCCCGTAGGCTTCTTCTTGGAAATTAAGAAGTCCATCATCATCATAGTCGAGAACTTGGTCGCAGGAGTGCTTACCTAGAGGATTTTCGAGTTCATCCCATGTTGGAGCACCTTCAAATTCTTCAAGCATAGATGAAAGAGTCTCCTCCAGTGCGAGATTTAACAGTGTACAATCCCAATTGCCAGAAAGTGGATTGAAGAGGTAAATCGTTCCATCAGGAGAAGATACGTTCATTCCGTACATGGATTCCCAACGGTCGTTGAGACCATCGTTGTCAGTGTCAGCTCTTTGTGGATCAGTGCCAAGTTCAGCTTCTTGTTCGTTTGTCAATCCATCTCGATCAGGGTCGCCGTATTTCCCTTGCTCTGGATCAGGCCATGAGTCACTTTCATTGGAAATTTCTGCATCATCAGCGGTTGAGGTAGTACCAGATTCATCTTCAAAATCTTCTGATTCTCCATTATCGAGTGGATTCAAACCATGTTCAACTTCCCATCCATCGCTCATACCGTCTTTATCGGTATCAGGATCGTCTTTATCGGTACCATATTGAGATTCTTCAAGTACATCAGGAAGTCCATCCCCATCACTGTCCGTAGCCTCTCCAGAAGTCACTTCATCTCCGAACAGATCTTCTTCGGCAGCACTATCGAAATCCCCAACTCCATCAGAGGTCTGATAAAAGCCACTCACTCCTACGAAAAGGGCTCCAAATATTAGTGTTGAAATGATTGCAGCATACGCCATTTGATTGTGATTTAGTGTCATTGGATATAGCCTCCGCGTCTTGACTAATTATCCGAGCCCTTGATTCGGTTATGAACCTTGACCTTAGTTGCTCGATATCAAGCGAATAGAACTAAACTTGTACTTTGTATTCTAACAATGAAGAAATCGATACCTGTAGGAGTTCATCCTCCTGCCCAATAATCAACTTAAATTTCCTACCATGTGCACGCTCCCAAATGCTCGTAATTAATCCGATAGAGAATGGCGCGAGAGGGCTTCTAGGTATCTGCAATATTGTATCATAAGACTGTACATCGTAAGACACCAAGGTCACATGACCCCACCCCTGATCCAATAAATAAACGCGGAAATAGGCATCCCAACTTTCTGGGCCAGTAATGTAAACAGAACGCTCTGATAGTGAGAACAATTCACCAATTGAAGTAATAATTAACGCTAAAATTGAGCATTCTGAAGAAGACCAAAGACTAGGGCATTCTATCCAATTATTCTGACTCATATCAGGTGCATGCGGCAAGCAGGAGGAAACAAACCGTTCGAGAAGAGAAGCAGGTAACAACATGTAGCGTTCCCCATCAATTTCAATATGTCCGCTTTCCTTCGATATTAGTTGATTGGAAAAGGGTATCATGTTACTTTCAAGAGTAGGTTCTATTTTGTCTGACCAAGGGAAGGAGCGAATAGGTCTAGGAGGAGGCAATTGAGTGTTGTTTTCAAGTAAAAGTTGAACAACTCGAGGCGTTGGTTCATTCCATCGAAATTTGTATCTTGTCTGATGAAAAACTTCCAAGGCATATGATGCTAATCCGACTGAAAAAAGAGGATGCGCACCATTTACGATTTCCTTTTTTGACAAATCTATCCTACCACTCCCAAAAAAATGACTCAAATTAGCCAAATTAGTATTGAAATTTTTCTTCTTAAAGAATCGAGTAGGCGATGCGAGTCGGTGGTGAAATTCAAGATCATCAACTACGGAATTTATGAAAGTACGGCTCAAAGGGTGAGTAAAGAGCCCTTCAAAACAACGCCACCATCGACTGAACTCATGTTGTTTCCACAACATGTAACAATTGTGATCAGAATCTAAAATAAATCCATCGCGATTCGTTAATGATTCATGAGACAGTTGATTCTTAGGTGACATACCCTACATTCCTTCATATGCAAGAGAATCCTCAGAATCAAAACAATACTGTACATGTTGGAATTCTGATTTTAGATGAGAAACATCATGCTTTACAGTAGCTGCATCCTCTTGCTTGAGCAATACACGAGAATAAAATGAAGCTACTTCTTCCATTTCTCTTGGACCCATTCCTACTCTTGTAAGTTCTTGAACGCCAAGTCTGAGACCAGATGGCGTCATTGCTTTTGTATCACCTGGAAGCATATTCATGTTTGTAATTATTCCCGCTTTTTCCAATAATGCTGCTGCGGATGCCCCTGCTCCTGAATCAATTTCACCGTGTCGAGTAAGTACTTGATGAGAGGCAGTGTAACCACGAGATTCTGCTAGGACGTCAAAACCTTCTGCTGCAAGGGCTTGTGCAAATGCTTGGGCATTTTTCACAATATCTTGTGCATAGCTTGTTCCAAATGCTTCAAATTCTGCTAATGCAACAACCTTTCCAGCAACATGATGGAGATGATATGACGAACAGACACCTGGGAACATTGCATTGTTGAGTTTTCTCTGGAAAGTTGTATCTTCATTTGAGGACAATAAGAATCCTCCTTGGGGACCTGGGAACGTTTTGTGAGAGGAACCAGTCATAATATCTGCACCTTCCCTTAGAGGATCTTGAAACACCCCCCCCGCAATCAAACCGAGAACATGTGCTCCGTCGTACATGACAGTAGAACCAACTTCATGAGCTGCTTCGGCTAATTCTTTGAGAGGTGTTGGGAAGAGAAAAACAGATTGTCCAACAAGGGTGATTTTGGGTTTAAGGTCACGAATCAGGGCACACGACCCATCGATGTCTGGTTCCATACGTGATTCATCCCAAGGATACGTTGAGACGTTTAGATCACGCAACCCTACTGCACCCATTCGAGCATGAGAAATATGGCCACCATCAGCCGTTGAAACAGCAGTTATGGAGTCTCCAGGTTTTGCAAGTGCTTTCAGTGCACCTATGTTAGAGACCGTCCCCGAAGTTGATTGAATGTTCGCAAATGGGGCATTGAAGACTTTCTTAGCCAAATCAATNCCAAGACTTTCNATGGTGTCAAAATCTTCACAACCTTGGTAATATCTTTTGCCAGGTAAACCTTCTGCATAACGACCATGTAGATCNGAATTAATTGCTCGCTTTACGTTCGGTGAAATAATATTTTCAGATGCGATCATACCAAGGCCATGACCATAGAGACGAGCACTGTTCGATGTCGCCTTNAAAACGCGGTTTACTGAATCCCTNGGNGAACCATTGTCCATGCTTAACCCAGTCAGACAAGGTTCATGAATACTNTCAATCAACGGTTAGACTCAACGTCGCTGACCNGGTCGGCTTGGACCTACTCTGGCTGACCGTTCNCTGGTTCTAGTGTTCCGAGGNACATGCCTATCTTTGAAATCATGNGAACCAACTGGATTCAAATTAGGTTTGCTTGAGGAACGACCCTTTCGGAACCCTGTTGTCTTGTTCANAATCATTGTTTGNCGACCTCTGTATGCTACAGGACCAATCAACTGTTCAAGGATTGGAANATCTGANGAATCTTCNTTTGGCCTTTTGCGCCACCANCCTTTGGNCAGNGGTTTTAATTTAGCAGGTTTATTTTTNCNGATAGTCAAAGCATTTCGCTTCAATCGTGANCGGATTGTCTTATCNGCGTCTTTAGGAAGTCTATGAGTCAACCANCCAGGCATNCCNACNTCCAAGACNACACCGTTAACNGAAACGAGAATACCNGATAGTAGTAGATGAGTACCTATNGGNATATTCTCACTGTTGGGATTTACCTTAAATCGCTTCATCATNCGTGCATAGTCNACAAGAGNNCGTTGATCTCGATGTTTTATCTGACGACNNTGTTGTCGACGGAATCTTGCNAAAGCAAANTGNAGCATGAATAACANNACACCTGTTACAATTCCTTGAATTTGACCTGAATATCCAGACATCNCTATCGCAGCAACAATGAACNTTGGGGGNAGNANAACNTATTGGATAATGTAATGGAAAATTGAGGGAGAATAGCGAGGNGTCATGTTCCGTCGCACAGATTCATGTGCNCATATCATGATGTTTGCATTGATAGCTTCATCCATACCACCCTTGATNCCCAATCCAGCAACTGCGTTNACTGGTGCCTCATCAAGCCATCGTCGAACATTCTTACCCTTCTCTACTGCAAGAGAAACTTCGATGTGNTCAACATNNGCCTCGTTTCCTAAGAGAACAGACAGAGCAATGACTCGAGGGTCATTTACATCACTTTCTTTGAGTTCTTGATAAATTGTCATCGCTTGGTGCCAATTCCCTTTATCGATTAAGCATAGAGCAACTGCNATTCTAGGCCTNACGCCAAGTGGGTCGAATTTTACAGTNTCTAGCGCNAGTTGCAATGCCTCATCATGGCGTCTCTGCATNCGTAATGAAGCTACAGAGGATAATTTTCCAACCATCGAAAGTCGGTCGGAGTGTTTGATGGAATCTTCAGAATGCATAGGAGTCCAGTAGCGTAACATTCGCATTTTCTCATTGAGATGATCNATNGTNGAATTATTTTCCCAATCCCAAATATCATCTTCATCAACCGAACCATTCCANGGGTCCATCCATTCNGTNATGAATGCCAAAATTTCAGGTTCATCNTATCCNTCAGGCTGCTGNAGACCACGTANAGCCTCACGNGCCGCATCGAGTCTTCGAGTTGCGAGATATCCAGTCGCAGTNATCATACGAGCCTCNTCNTCATCACCGCCGGCTTGAGCGAGTACCTTTCGNGATTCTTCGATGGCTTTTGGCCAAAGACCACGTATNGCACATTCCCACATCTTAGCACGTGCTTTTTCATGACGAACAAGGGCTACGTCACCTTCAATCAATTGCATTTGGAAGCGAATAAGAGCNTCTAGATCTTCTTGGAGNGCGGCTTCATCAACGAANTCCCTCATCCAATCACCNTCAGCCANCATAACTGCACCTTCACGTCTTTCTTCAGGATCGAGATCGAATTTNAATTGACGGAGAGGTCCGAAGCGNGCNATNGAAAGAAGCCANGTAAACAAGAAAATTGCTTGACCAACAGCAATNAACATCCAAGTNGTTAGAAGACGCATACTNTCGTCAAANCCATTGTCTTCTAGATNTTGAGTAAAGGGCATCAAATCGCCAAATTCTTTGTAACAAACCAGAACAAGAAGCAAAACNGTATATCCTGAAAATCCAGCAAATGCAAAGGCNAGTTGCCTTCCTTGAGCAGATTCTTCTGTACGAATCTCNCGAGGAGTATCTAANGTAACTCCNAACATTCCACCGAAGGTTTGACCACCCAAAATCAGGTTTCGNGTCAATTCAAAAATAAACGCTAAACCNACAATTGCAATGTTGAGGGAGAGATAAAGAGACAAAAATTGAGGTGCAGATTTGATGAATTCCCAATGNAACAAAATATCCGANATNAGGTCAATACGCTCATAAATNGAATGGCCGATAATNCCTCCAAAATTGAGGACTTCTTCGGTGTTACTTGGTTCATTTACCAGAATATGGAACACCGTTACAATACCATTCAATGCCGTAATAGGCATTGTGATGAGGAAAATAACAAGAAGTAACGAGAAGAGTCTGTTAACGAACGATGGTCGATCAGGATCGATAGGATTACGTCGCCCTCTAGCAGTCCTCCACTTGTTCAGCAGAAGCATATTCCAAGATGCACCCATAATTCTACCATAGGCAAGAATAGTTGGTGCCATGAATACAAGCATAGCTGCAGCAAGCCAAACGGGTGTTATTTTACCATCATTGAGATTCATACCGTAAATAACGGTTGCAACTGTGGATGAAACCAAGATTGCGAGCGTAATGATTCTACGAAGGCCTGTACGAATCGTGTGCCTGCCAACTCTAAGTTTGCTCTTACCAACAAGTTGGGCGTTGAGGGTTTCCCATGGAGAAATAAGGACTGGAATGAGAATAAACAAACCAATGAGCCATAAATTTAGGTCAAAATAAACATCAGCTTCGAAGAGTAATTCTCCAATCAAGACAAGGATACCCATCATACCCATCATGTACAATCCTACACCAAACGCAACACGACCTTGCTGTAGAAGTTCTTTCGCCTCATCGACACCCTTAGTCAAACGGTGAACTTCATACAGGCCATCATCAATTTCAAATGCAACTTGTAGAGCAGACAACTGCCGTGGCACGAAGTATCTCCACAACAAAATTGCTACAACGAATGCAACCAGTACCGGATAAAGGAATGATACAGAGAACTCATCAATCGAGTTGATTGAGGATGCTGACGCTGAAGGAATCAACGAAATAGCGGCCCCAAACAGAGCCCATTTCATTCCTCGCATATATTCACCGAGTACTCATCAAACATCAATACTTCGCCGCCGTTGTTCAAGCAATTCTGTGTTCTTGTAGGAACGTATCAATACGATCGAATGCGATGTTTAGTGTGTCAACATCTGGAAGGAAAACAAGTCTGAAATGCCCTTTTCCTTTTTCAGAACTAAATCCTGATCCATGAACAACAAGAACATGCTGTTCGTGAAGTAATTGCAAGACGAAAGACTTGTCATCGTTCGACCATTTTTCATCGGTCAACTTTACGAACATGTAAAATGCACCTTCGGGATTTTGGACCTCGAGTCCTTGTATTTTGGAGATTCTAGCAAGACAAACATCTCTTCGCTCTTTCACGGTATCACTGTATTGTTTCATCCAAGTCCTGTCTTGCTGTAAACCGGCTAAATAACCCAGTTGAGCAGGAGTTGATGCACATAATCGAGAACGTAAAATTCGTTCAATTCCATCACGGACTGCGGCTAAAGAGGAAATAGGATCATGAATAGCCATGTAGCCAATTCTCCAGCCTGGAGCATAATACACCTTAGAAACACCGTTCATCGTCAGGACTGGAACTGAATCAGATAAACTCGCTGCACTGACCTGCCGTCCCGAAAAGTCAAGACCATCATAGATCTCATCAGCGATTAAAATGCAATTTGGCCATTTTGCGAGAATCGATAACAGCCGTTTGATATCATCGCTACCAGCAACAGAACCTGTTGGGTTGTTTGGATTGATTAATACGAAAAGTCGGACACTCTCATCCATTTTGGATTCAATATCATCGAAGTTTAAGGACCATCCTGCATCTGATAGGAGTTCATATTCAACAGTCTCTGCACCGTACATTTGCGGATATGCCATGTATGGAGGATAATGTGGCCCAGGAGCGAGAACTTTGTCTCCATCTTCCAAAGTTGCTTGGAATACAATCTGTAATGCCTCAGTAACACCATGGCAGACATAGACATCGTTGGCTGTAGCATTCCAACCTTTTTTCGATTCATCGAGCGCGATTGCATCACGAAGTTCTGGGATTCCATAGGATGGAGAATACCCGTTCCTACCTTGTGAAAGAGCATCTGAGAACGCTTCAACCATATGGGAAGGAGTTGGTAGTCCAGGATAAGCAATTGGGTCTCCAATGTTCAATTTGATAATCGAGTGGCCTTGTGCTTCAAGTTCAGTAGCAGGAACTACAACATCGCGAATAGCATACTCAATGTTTGATGCTCGTTTCGATGAAGGTATCTCAGGCACACAATCACCTACTCAAGTTTTCCAGATTCCAGTCCACCCATCTCACAGATTCGTTGGAATTCTTTTTCTTCTACAGGCTGTATCGATAGGCGTTGCCCTCTACGAATGAGAGGCATGTCAGAAAGAGATGGTTCGTTTCTAACTGAATCGAGAGATACGATTTTTGTCAGTGGTTTTACCGGTTCAAGATCTACCATAAACCAACGTGGATTCTCAGGTGAGGATTTTTCATCAAAATATTTTGATGATGAATCCCATGATGTGAAATCCGGATAACCTTCTTTGCAAACCTTAGCTATACCTGCAATATGAGGCGGTTTGCAATTTGAATGGTAAAAGAGAACATAATCTCCTACTTTCATCGCATCTCGCATCATGTTACGGGCTTGATAATTACGAACTCCATCCCAGTGTGTTGAACCATCTTCAACAAGTTGTGAATAAGGATAGACGTCAAGTTCAGACTTCATCAACCAATAGTTGACCATGTCTGTTGATTGGAATACAGGTCTTATCCCTTTGCTTGTTGTCACCACGCTTCTTCTGAGCGAGAATCCATAACAAGAACAGCCTCTAGGACATCGGGATCGTCAACTTTTACTCTTCCTAAACCTAACTTACGGGCCATTCCAGTAGGTCCACCAACTGAGCCAATACCCATTTTCTCAAGAGTAACAAAGATTGCAGGGAGAAGCAATAATGCACTTGCAGCAGCAACCCACAACAGAATGAGAATTACAGTGACGAACGGTTTAATTTCAGGTATCGGAATCTGATAAGCTGTAAACATCCCCAGAGATGTGACCACTGCAGCTTCGAACAGAGACATTCCAGTCCCAACCGCCGCAGAACGTATGGCTTCCAGCCCACCTCCCAATTCGCGAATACGGTTGGAAATGTGAATTGAAAAGTCAACACCAACACCAACCAAAATCGAACCGATCATAACAGTTACAAGAGATAACGGTACATCCATTTGCCACATAACAAGCCATTGTAACGCAACGGTTGCAATAACTGGAGATGTTGTCCAGAAGGAATAACGTATATCTTTGAAAACAACGGCTAGAGTGATGAGTGTTAGAATAATTGCAAACCCAAGAGAAGTCCATTGAGAATCAACAATCAGTTGATTGACTTCAATGGCAGTTGCAGCAACGCCAGTAAGTTTCTCAGCTCGCTCTTGATGAACACCTTGGAATCCTTCTGTATACTCATTGATTTGATCCACTGCGACTTTTGTATCGGCGACAGGAATGAATGGCATATCAATGTAAATGAGTGTTCTATCGTAATCTGAATTGATAAAAATCTCTCTCATCTCTTTCGTAAGCGATGAATAAAAGACATCGAGAAGGAATATCTGACTCTGTGTAGAACCGGGAAGACCAAAGTCTTCAGGAGTTGATAACAAATCCCAGAACGTAGCTCCTTGAGTTACTTCTTGGTCCATAAGAACCGCAAATGTATCGCGTATGTCTTCTGGGAGGAAATCATATCCAGGTATTTCCTGAATTTGAGTTAAAATCGGTTGTCCTGAGATGGTTGGTGCAAGGCCGGTTGCTTTCATCAAGAAAACAACAGATACAGCTGAAGCATTTTCAACGGTATTCAGATTTCTCTCAAGGCCATCAATAATTTTCAAATTCTGATACGGATCATCATTGGTGGGATCGTTATCAGTCTGGTCTCCTGTTACATTTGCATGCACCAACACCATACCAATTTGACCAGCATTGAATTCTTCGCTGTACTGCTTC
>NHFS02000055.1 GCA_002171315.2 Euryarchaeota archaeon TMED117
AACATGAGTATGCTATCGACCCTTATCGAACGGTCATCTTCGGTCATTCAACCACAACCAAGGTAGGTCCTGCCCCTGGAGAAGTCGTTCATAGCTCCATTAAATTAAACGATGAACGACCTGCATGGATTGCGATGGATATAGGAGCGTACAATCACGTTTCACCTGGATTGGCCGCAATGAATCTCTCTTCGTACCGTATTGTTAAACAGGGAACATTACGGTCCGAACGTTGGTTTGATTTCCCAGATTGTAAGGAAGCAAAGGTGGGCTCCCACTATGGTCTTGACCTTTTACAAAACCGAAACAGAAGAGAAGAAGTGTCTGCCATACGTGCCAAACGAAAGCTCAAGAAGGCAGGTGTGGTACTACGAGAAGAGAGGAAAGATATCGATCTTGAGGATATGCCTCGCCACCTTTTATTCTCATCAAGAGAGTATGACGTTGAAAATAAATGGATGTTATTAGACCAAGAAACGAATCAAGATGAGCGACATCTAAGGCTTCAAGGCCCAACTGGTTTTCGAGTATACCGTAGGAAGAAGGCAAGAACATCATTGGGAAGTGAATCCATAATCCAGCGTAGAAGGCGAATACAAGGATGAATGTTAATTCCTGTTTATGGAAAATAAACCAGTTGTATTGACAAAATAAAGAAACATTGATAACCTTTGATGTAGATTTCCGTACATGGCAGAAACAAACAAGACAAGTGCTAATCAAAATGATTCGTTCTTCCGAGCCTTGTCCAAGACGATGAAACAGAACAAATTTACGACCTTGTTTGCGAAGGCTACGGCTGAAGCCAACTCGGAACATGATCCATGGGACGGCGGCTACACCTTCTTCATCTTGTGAAAGGTATCAATACTGAAAGCCTCAGGCTTGAGTCATGGAAATTGCTTGGGAGGCTCTGCTTGCTGCAAGCACGGTCTTTTTCCTCGGTGCGATTTCACCTGGACCAAGCCTGTTAATGGTCATCCGTAACACAATCGTTGGCGGTCGACGTCGAGGCGTCATGTGTGCGATTGGACATGGGATTGGGTTCGGACTGTATGCTGGAATCGCTATATTTGGCCTGATTGTTTTACTGGAACAAGCACCTCAAGTTTTTCTTGTTTTGCAAATCATTGGAATTCTTTTGTTGATTTGGTACGGTTACCTCATGTGGATTCATGCTGAGAATGAATATCAACAGATTGGAGATGGCGAAGCAAGAGGATTCCTTGAGGGCTTTTCAATCGCCTTTTTCAATCCTAAAATTGCTCTCTTTCTCGTCGCTGTTTTGGCACAGGTCCTCGATGCAGGCATGGGCCTAGCAACAAAACTGAGCATAGGATTTGTTGGCATGGCAATCGATATGATTTGGTATGTTCTTGTCGCATTGCTCCTTACAGGAACACCACTACTTGAGTGGTTGCGCACCAATGGAAAAGCAGTCAATAGAACCACTGCAGTTGTGTTATGGGGATTTGCAATTTCAGTTGTCGTTTCAACTGTTCTGGCATCTTAACGTTGACAGCGCGGACAGAGAAACGTGGAACGTCCAGATTGTGTAATACGTTCAATCGTCCCTCCACATCCCTCTTTGAGACACGGTCCATCTTCACGATCGTATGCTTGGAAATGATGACCAAAGTAGCCAAGAGTCCCATTCACATCCGCAAAATCATTGAGGGAACTTCCTCCAACTTCTACGGCTTGATGGAGCACTTCAATCACTTTTTCAACCAAAAGTGAAAGTTTTGCAGTTGGCTTTCCATCTTTACGAACAAGGGTTTTGCTGCTTCGAGTAGGATGAATTCCAGAGCGATGGAGTGCTTCACAAGCATAGATATTACCTACTCCAACAACAACTCGTTGATCGAGTAATGCTACTTTGATATTCGTAGATTTATTCTTCAAGGCCTTTGCAAGTTGATTCGCATCCCACGCTAACAGCGGTTCTGGCCCAAGATTTTCAAGGAGAGAATGGATTGGCTCTTCACCAATATCGATTAAATCCATAATCCCAAAACGTCGAGGATCGGTGTATACTGCAGCACTTCCATCATCAAATTGGAATTCCACATGATCATGACGTCCATTGAAACCTGTTGCCGAACCAAAACGGGAAATCCCGTTTCCAGTTTGAGAATAACTTCTCACTTTCGCATTATCGAAGAGGGTGTATCGGCCCGACATTCCCAGATGCGAGAGAATGATTCGTCCATCATCTAAGTCGATAAGGAGATACTTTGCTCTTCGACGAATAGATTCTACTCGCGTACCCGTTACCTTGCTTTCAAAATCTGTGGGAAATGGAAATCGAAGACCTTCCCTTCGAAGAATCACATTTGTGATTATTCTACCAACCATTGCTTGTTCCAAACCGTTGCGAACGGTTTCAACTTCTGGTAATTCAGGCAGAACATCACCTCATACGAATGACGAATAAGGCGTGCTGATCTTCAAATCCAGTCAAATTGATGTGTTCAAGGACTTCAACATGCTCCTCTAATTGATCATATGCTTTCGTAAAGACTTCACTTTCATTACCATCTTGCTGACGTTCGCTTGCAGCCTTAAGAGAAAGTAAACCAATGCCACCTCTTGCTAAGAATCGCTTTGTGGCCGTCAAGAAAATGTCGACTTGTCCAGCTTGTGCTACATCCTGGAATAGCCAATCAACCTTTGATGGAACAAGAACGCCCCATGCATCGTATTTTCGAGCATCACCTAGAACAGGAACTAAGCCTGGTCGCTGACGGGCAAGATAGGTTAGGTCTCGAAGACATCGAGGGGCTAAATCTACGGCAACAAGTCGCCCTCGAAATTCGTTATCTTGACCGCAGAGATGGTCGTGAAGATGAGAAATTGTTGTACCGTGCCCTGCTCCGAGGTAGAGGACTGTTGTCCCTTCCTCAGGTAACAACATCGAAGGGTCTTTTCTCGTTCGTAAAAGACCTGCAGCAAGTTTTGACCGATTCGGATCCCACCTTCGATGTTCAACACCTCTGAATTTCCGCAGAGATTCACCTCGTACGGCGACCCCTGGGTTTGCATTTACAGTCCATAGATTCCTTCCTTCTTGGAGGACTGAATGAGAGAGTGGACGCTTCTTCCTTGAACCAGCCATAAGATCACCTCAACGACGTGGGGGTTGGGGAAATTCATTTCGAATTGCAGCTACCTTTGCTTCGATCTCATCCACTTCATCATCGCCCCATGGAGTGCCTTCGAAGGCATCAACTCGTGCTGCAATGCTAATCTTTGCAGCCAACATTCGAGCGATTTTACCACGTACCCAGCGAGGTGAGCGCGAAATCCATGGATGCATGAAGATATGTCCGTGCTTTGGAGGAGGTGTTCCACTTCTGATGTGACTAAAGAAGGCTTTCTCAGCCCCTAATACTTGAACGGTTCCAGCTGGTAATCGGGCAAATCGCGTTCTGCCATGAGCTTCAACACACAAACGTGCAGCCAACATAGGTCCGACAAGTGCTGAAACAGAAGGAAGATGGGATTCAGTAGATTCACGAATGGCATGTTCTAATCGATCAAGTTGCCTTCGTTGATTTGCAACCATACAGCCCCAATCATGAAGTGCATTCCATTCTGAAGATGANGGGTCATCATATGCAGGTTCAACATCAAGGAGTGTTGCTAATTCAGATAATGATGCTAATTCCACCATCGACTTCGCAAGACCGCTTCTATCTCCTTCGAAGCGAGCGCTTGGTAGGAAGAGTCCAATCCATTCAACAAGTCGTGCTTCCATTGTAAGATGNAGTGTTCGAAGTTCATCACTCGCCCGCAAAAGATGTTCAAGGCGACGGTCGGGATCACCAGCAGACATCGCCACGCCTTCTTCTGCAATCGACAAAGCGGCTGTATCAGCAGACATTTGTTGTTCATCTGTTGGTAGAGGATAGTTNGCGTCAGGGAGATTCTCTGAACCATGGGGTGTAGGCTTTGCTTCTGGAAACCTCTCGAGAAGAAGTTTTGCTTCCGGAGGCAATTGTCCCTTAGCCACTAACTGCAAGCGTTCTTTAGCACCTTGAACTGAAAAATTNCCGTCGTTTACNTCGATGTCAAGAAAGTCACCATTTTCGTTTACGACGGCTGCAGATTGCCAAGAATACCAGAGCCACATAACCCATGGGAAGGTGTCTTCAAATTCAACCTTGTTGTTGCCAATTGGAAAACGATTCTATTCATTAAATAAAATACAATTCGCTAAGACCCAACCATTATGATTAAATGATGAAGGTCGATGGCAGGTCATGTTTTGCCCAGAATGCGGTACACTATCTTTCCCAAGTCCCTCAGGTGACATCACCTGCACGAACTACAAATGTGGTTACACAGGACCTGCAAATGTGAAAATGAAGGTTCAGGGGAAAGAAATCGACCTCTCCAAAACCAAAACAACAACAAAGGCAGAAAAGAGAGAATATGATATTATCAAAGATTCAGACCAGAGAAAAGGGGTCTTATCTACAGAATCCTACATGTGCCCAAAATGCGATTGTACTGAAGTATACTTTTATCTTGAACAAACTCGATCATCCGATGAGCCAGAAACAAGAATGCTGACATGCAAAGATTGTGGTCATGGTTGGAGAGAATACTGAATCAGTAATCGCTTTCAACACGTGGTGCAAGGAAGTAATCAACTTCAGCAGCGCCATCTTCGAATGAGAAATTCATTGCTAATGGGAAGTTCTCACCAAATTGAATTGTTACACTATCCTGAGGACCAAAGCGTCGNGAAAGTGGTTCGAGGTACGTGAGGCTGTATTGGCTTCTTGCAGCACCACTGCAAATCAATTCTTCAACTTCACCTTTGTCAAAGGAGATGTCAACAGAATCCGTACTGTTTCGAACGTGTACTTTGAATGAGGATTCATCAATGCTAAAGTTGACGAGATCTCCAACCTGCTTTGCAGCTCTGAGGGCTTGTCCTAGTTCTGAACCGTTCATGACAACTTTGCAAGGAAGATCAAGTTTAGGCAACGATGGCGGCGATGCCATTGTTGAATTGTCGAGGGGGCGAAGGTTACGTACAATCTTTCCAAGACTCATGGTAAAATCTCCACCTTCTTGGTGTGTCATTTCAATGAGTTCTCCGACTGAACCTAGAGANGTTACTTCTCTGATTTTCTTCATCTCNAGTCCGATTTGCTTAGAGTCGAGTTCCCATCCGTCAAAAGCGGCTGCATCCACGGTCAATTTGATCATCGCAACGTGCGATGAATCAACGACTCGTACCGTTAGGCCATCTTCTGCAAAATCAAACCTNGCATCTTCGATTACGATCATAAGCGTATCGAGTATCTTAGTTATTAGTTCTTGACGGGCTGTGATGTTCAACATATGAGGCACCCCTACAATATCCTCGGCCTTCGACGGCTTATGAACTTAACAGGGAGGNGAGTAACGAATTGAGCAATATTNAGAGGCCATANAAATCGACGTCTTCAAGAACCCTCGGCAGAAGTCCATCTCATGTCAGAACTGTTAACCATCGCATTGGTCCTCATTGGAAGTCTTCTCGGCCTTGGAATAGGTTGGCTCCTTGCAAAAATAAAATTCTCAACAAAGCTTGTTCTCGCTGAAGCAGAAACACAAGCTGCACTAGGAAACAAGGAGACATTGGTCGCTGAAATGGAGAGTGTTGCAGCAANAGTTGCCCGCCAAAATTCAGAAGATTTTCTGCGNCTTGCTGAGGAACGACTTGGGAAGGTTCAATCNGAGGCAGGAAAGGACTATGATGCCAGGAAAAAGGAAGTGGAACTCCTTGTTTCTCCTATTAAGGAACATCTCGAGAAGTTGGAAAAAGCAACAACTGAAATGGAAAAGAATAGAGAAGGAGCCTACCATGGAATCAAGCGAATGGTTGAAGGTTTNCAGGAACAAACTACGAGTTTACGAGATACGAATGTCAAATTATCTACCGCACTGAGAGGTTCTGTAAAAGCAAGAGGAAACTGGGGGCAAGTCGCTTTGAAGAATATCGCAGAAGCTGCCGGAATGCTCGAACATTGTGACTTCGACGTTGAAGTGACATTGAAATCTGGAGCAGGGGGCGCTCGGGTTGATCTCTTAGCAAAAATACCCAATGGCGGACATGTACCAGTTGATTCAAAAGTACCGCTTGCTGCATATTGGGATGGNCTTGACNTCGAAGACGGAGAGGCTCGAGCTCTCAAAATGAAACAACACGCNAGCGATGTCAAAAAGCATGTCAATGACCTTGCTAACCGAGATTATCCAAGACTTTTGGAGGGTACTGATTTTACTGTTATGTTCATTCCTGCAGAGCCAATTCTTTCTACAGCTTTTGAATATGAACCGAGCCTTCAAGAATACGCCTTTAACAAGCANGTATTGATTGTAACTCCAGTAACTCTTCTCGCCTTGTTGCGCACCGTTGGGTTGTATTGGCAGCAGCAATCGATGGCAGAAAATGCAAAAGAAATACATGCTCAAGCAAGAGAGTTCTATGGTAGAGCAGCCAAGTTCAGCCACGATTTAGCNAAGATGGGGAAAAACCTCAACACCGTTGTTGGCGCATACAATGATGCTGTGGCATCCTATGATGCCCGACTCATTCCTGCAGGTAAGAAATTAGATTCACTCAAAGTCACTGANGGATCCCAAAAGAAACTCGCGGAGTTACCAGAGGTGTCAAGCGCTATCAGGGATGTAAAAAATATTTCAAAGAACACTTCCGAGGAGTAAAGCATCTTTTTCATATGTGAGTTCTTTTTGGCATAGTCATGGTGGAACAGGTTCTCAAAGAGGATGGNACTCCTTACAAGGTTGCCATTCTNATACCGACTATCAACAATGCAGATGAGTTGGACATTGTCCTTAATCGCTTGACACAGCAAACATATCCNGGTATTGAAATTGTNATATCAGATTCAAAATCGAAAGANCANACNAAAGANGTNTGTGAAAAATACGGNGCGACATGGATTGAAGATCCATCAACAAATCGTGCNGATGCATGNAATTTTGCACTCCGACAAATGGATCACGATCTCGTCTTATTCACNGATGANGACACAGTTCCGCCGCTNGACTGGGCTGAGAAACTTATTCGATGGTTCAAAGATCCTGAGGTAGGCGCAGTAGGTGGNCCAAATTTCGCACCTGATGATGACCCATTTGGAGCAAAATGTGCAGATGTTGCATTCTGTACCAAATTCATGACCGCTGGAACCCGTTACGGAGCTCAGCCTCGAGGCGAGTTGGTTCCAATCACTCACAACCCTGGGGTGAATTGTGCTCACCGAATGGAGAACCTTCGTCAGGTGAATTTCTTCGAACCTGGTTGTATTGGAGCAGAGGATGTAGTCCTTGATGCAAAGATTCAGAGGGAGGGGCACAAACTCTTCATCGACCCATCAAATGTCATGCCTCATCGTCGACGTCGCCCATTCAAACCTTACATGAAACAGATGAGAAATTATGGATACACCCGAATGGTTGCAAACAAGCGATGGCCAGAGATTTCTACGTGGTCGCATACTGCAATCGGTTTCTTCCCGTGGCTAACTGCTGTTGCAATTCTTTCTCTTATTGCTGGAATTTCAACTGGAGGAGCAACCGATTATCCTTGGTTCTCCCTTGATGGAGATTGGACATGGTCACGAATGGCTGTTCACGGAACGCTCGGACTCATGGGCTTCTACATCGGACTTTCTTGGCTAGGTGCTGCGATTGGAACAAGTCCACATCGATCAATAGGAACTGTTGCGCTAGCCCCGTTATTCGTCTTCCTTGCGCATTGGGCATACGGACAAGGCGTCAACAAGGCATGGCGAGAAATCCGAAAAACGGGTGGAGCTGCTGGTGTCGGTCGCCAAATAGATGACCGTGAACGTACGCTCTAATCAGAAACTATTGCTTGACGACCAAACTTAGCGCAAGGGCTTTGTAGCCTTATTCAGAAGGCAAAGCATGCCTGAACAGAATCATAATGATGTTTCTGACCAGGAAGAGATATGGATGTCAATCCGAGCAATTTTATCCATTTTGCGAGTGCTGGTACTTATCTCAACAATTGTAATTTCTGAATTCTTTGAAGACCACTACATCCTCGATTTAACTGTTGCAATATGGTCTCTAATTGTCGGCATACCCATGTTTTTCCTTATCTCATTGCTCATTCTTTGGGGCAATAAAACATTCATACCAGTTTCTGCAAAAGAGCAGATTGAAACCGTTCTTCGACCAATTCTCGAACGAAAGTGATCAAAGACCAGCCATGTCTCCGGTTTGGATAATCCATTGACTGGAGTAAACACCCTTGTGTTCAAGCAACTCATCGTGCTTTCCTCGTTCAACAACTGCCCCATCCACCATTGCAAGAATTTCATTTGCATTACGGATTGTACTCAAACGATGGGCAACAGCGATGGTTGCTCTTCCAGAACCTGTGCTGAGAAGGTTTTCTTGAATTCGACGTTCGGTTTCAGCATCCAATGCGCTCGATGCTTCGTCCAGAATTAACAGAGAGGGTTTCTTCAGTAATGCACGGGCAAGAGAAACTCTTGCACGCTGACCGCCGCTCAGTTTAGCACCTCTGTCTCCAACCATGG
Source organism: Euryarchaeota archaeon TMED117 (assembly GCA_002171315.2). GTDB lineage: Archaea > Thermoplasmatota > Poseidoniia > Poseidoniales > Poseidoniaceae > MGIIa-L2. Next base: position 8,595 of record NHFS02000055.1, read on the forward strand.
TTTCCATTCCATCTTCTAATTCTTTGACAAATTCAAGCGCCCCTGCAAGTTCAAGGTCTGTGCTTAGATCTTCATCCGTCGCTTCTTGGTTATACCTTACATTGTCTCGTATGGTTCCATAGAAAAGGAATGGATCTTGGCTAACGAATCCAATCGCATCCCGTACACTTTCCAGTGTGTAATTATTGATGTCATTTCCATTGATTAAGACCTCTCCACTATCAGGGACATAATATCGCATGAGCAATTTCAAGATTGTCGTTTTACCTGCTCCAGTATGACCCATGACTCCGAGGAATTGGCCACCTGCTACTGAGAAGGAAATTCCACTGAGTACCTTTGTCGAGGTGTTTGGATATGTGAAATGTACATTCTTGAATTCAATCGATTCAATTGGACCCAACAGTTCTGTAGCATCTTCTGAATCGACGATTGTTGGCTCTAAATCAATTGCTGCAAAGACTCGGCGAGCTGCTGCTTCGCCACGTTGTAACTGATTGACAAGAATTCCAAAGATAAACATCGGCATAGTCATACGTGTACTGATCAAAAGGAATGTGACGAGTTGTCCTGTGGTGATTTCATCCTCCTTGGCAAGCCATCCACCTGCTGTAACAAGAAGGCCAAATGCGATACCTGCTACAACGTAAATCATTGGAACAAATCGATTGCGATCTTTGCTCGCTTCCATTGCTTGTTCCTTATACGAACCTGATTCTCGTTCAACCCGCTTTGCTTCCCACGCTTCAGCGTTGTATGCTTGAACCACAGCGATTCCAGAAATAAGATTCTCAAGAACTGCAGTGATGTCTCCTGTAGATTCACGTTGCTTGCGGTACTTACGCTGTACGCTTGTAGAGAACCAATAGACAATTGGGACGATGAGAATGATCGGTCCAAAGAGGACGATAGCAAGTTTCCAAGACATAAAGACGAGAATTAAGAAAGCGGTTAGAAATGTCACAACAATCCGTATAATCGATGTTGATGAATCCGAGACAACATCTTCGAGTTGGTTTACATCACTCGATAGAACCGACATTATCTGACCCGTTTGCCTCATATCGTAATACGATGCTTCCATTGCAATCAATGATCGAGTTGCATCCATCCGCAAGTCATGTTGAATCTTGTAACCCAGCGTTTGCCACGAATATTCAGAAATTCCCTGAAAGATTGCCAAACAGAAGAAGCCGAGGAAGATAAGAACTCCGTAGCCAATTGCAGGATCTCCACCAAACGAGGTCACGAAATCCTGAATGATCTGAGGTCCAGAGAGAGCTCCACCAGTAAAATAGTCAACTGCTAAACCAATGGCTACAAATGGCATCAAGTCGAAGAAACGAGCCATAGCGTTACCTAGAACACCTGAAAGGACACGCCCTGGGTAGCGTTTTGCGTATGGGACAACACGCCAAATTTGACGGCCCAAAACCTGCGATTTTTCGTTGATCTCTGACGGTGCCATCGAATCTTGAGGCGCCCCACTTCTCCCTCGCATGTCCGAGGCTGCAGCCCATTTCCTTTGAATCCTCGTTAATCAATATTCTACGATGTTAGCAAATCATTCATGAGTGACCGATGTCAAGACTCCTCCATGGCGGCTCAGCGAATGCGCGTTTCTTTCTTTCTCGTTACGATTATGCTGACGCAATTAATCGCCCCTCTCGCCTCCTCAAACAGCAGTCAACCAGGAATTATTATTGATACAGATGCTGAACTTGACATCCTCAGCCAGTTAGGAATTAATCCAACGAAATCCTACGCAGAAGGCTGGTACAATGCAGAAGAGGGCGTAGGAACCATCGGCTTATTGTATCGAGATGCAACCGTTACTGCAGTTGAAGATTGGTCTGAGCGAGCCAATGAAAATTTCCTCTCAGGATATTACATCCTCACTCACACATATCCAGTACCTACTGA
>NHFS02000035.1 GCA_002171315.2 Euryarchaeota archaeon TMED117
CCCTCGTCAGCGTTACAGGACCAGGCAAGTTGTTCTCCAGGTTGGAGGTTTGTCATTTCATTGTATACAGGCGATGGCTCGTCCATTCGAACTTCGAGTAGACCATTGTTGATTTCGTACGATGTACCAATCTTCAATTCGACATCGAATGGCAGTGATTCTCCGTCACCAGAAAGTTCACCAGAAATACCAACGCTGTACTCGATCATAGCGTCAATTTCCATTTCCATGTCCATTCCATGAAGGCCCATGTTCGCATCAAAGTATTCAGTGTAGAGAACATCTGCATTGAATAATTGCTCAGCATCATATCCAATAGTCAATTCAATTCCAGCATAGGAATCATCCCATTCTGCATTGACTGCAAAGTCATCGAGGACTCCGTGTCGTACTGTCAATTCTGTTATCTTAGTGGAAAAATCGGTTGGTGTTCCATCGACATCGAGTGTTACCATATCACCATCATATTGCTCGAAAACAATTGTTGTCGTTCCAGTTGTAACACGACCAATCAACAAATCGATTCCTGCATCATCGCCAGCAGCCATAACTTCTTGGAAGATCTCAGTAAGGTCTAATCCAATCATAGATTCAATGTCAGCATTGAGGTTTGAGTAATCGTATTCAATACCAAAAGCGATCGGTTCTGCATCTTGTGCAGCTACGTTAGCAGGTATGGTTGTGACAATCATTAGACAGGCAAAAAGCAGAGCAATGGTTCTCTTCATGGAAAACCGTTCACCAGACTTCTATATGAAGGATTTGGGGGCCTAAANNNAAGAGATTTCAAACATTGTCCCAATCCAANACCTCTTCGGNAGNNTCCTCTGATTCANNATCCTCTGATTCAACCTCTTCCTCCATCCCATTTCCAAAGACACCCCANGANTCGATTAATTTCATNTCAGCGGTGGCTTGTCGACGNCGTTGAATGGTAATNAGAAGTCCANCGAGTATCACNATTGAGATGGNTCCGNTCAGAACAGGCGTTGACAAAAAGCCCCCTTCATCTTCATCGACAACTTTCAANGGCTCAANGAGAATATCGATATTNGCATTGTCATCTATGCCATCGGTTGCGATGACTTTCANACTTGGGCTACCTTCTCCTTCAGGTTGGAATTCNANAGAACCCGTCCAAACATAATCCCCATCATCATCNGATAGATTGAAACTCCATGATTGAATCAGNTGGTTAATATCAACNCGAACATCGTCTGTCGTACCATCTGCATCNACCAATTGAACNGAGACTTCCAATGTNACTCTTTCACCAGATACAAACTCCTTTTGNGAAAGTTGTAAACTTGATTGAACCAACTCTGGCAGACTTGACCGNACNGTGAAGTTGATGTGTTCTTGNGATACTGCTCCNCTGGAATCTTCGACGTAGAGAGAAACGTGATGAGACCCCGGTGCAAAGACTTGAGAAAACGTTGATTGCGTACTTANGACACTCATTTGCCCGTTACTTTGCTGAGTTGTGGAAGGCCATAATCNCCATTCNCGAATGANGAGATCTCCGTCTGCATCTGATGAGTCGCCTTCAAACAATATCATCACTCCTGGATCGATTGANTGTAAATTAGAAGGAGATAGGATAACAGAAACAGGGTCACTTGCTTCAATTATCAAGTGTACATACTCAATTCGAATTNCCCCAGTCGAATCAATCAATTCAATCTGTACGTCNTGTTCACCTGCATCCAGTTTGACTGAATGTGTAANGGATGCGTTGACATCTGTAAGCAGAGGGACATANGTTTCNGTAACTGAATCNTACTCTCGAACTGTCATCGTNAACTCATCACCATCNTAATCAATACTTGAACGAGCATCGAAGAGAATCATTTCACTCGAAGAATAAACACTGTTATTNTGTGGTGANNCNAGNCCNAGNACTGGAGCAGATGNNGANACNGAAAGTGNTCGAGTNGTTNTNACNNCAGGNTTGATNCCNTCACTNATTGAGAGTGTAATNACGTGTTCACCTGCGCTCAATCGTTCTTCGAANGTNAACCANTCCTCCCCTTCNGGAGTCANGAGACCGTCGANATCGCTNGTCCAAATTATNTGNAGGAATTCAGANCCTGCTGCNGGTTCAATCTCTGAACAATGCCAATCATCACCNGCAGGGAANGTNGAACAGGNTGAATCCCANTCACCACTTCCATTNGCACTAAACGGGATNAGAATTGAAGAATCGAGATTNTCAAAGACGTCAAGGTCTTCNATAACTGCTTTAGGAACGGAATTATCAACTGTAATTAATTCCGAATATACAGACATCTGACCACCATGTTCCATTCGATTATCTGTGACTCTTAACTCGATTTGATGGACACCTCGTGAAAGATATCCATCCCACGAAATATTCTCAATCGTGTTGCCAACCATCAAAGTTCCATCGACGTTGGACCACCATTCAAAGGAAATCTCATTCCCTTCAGGATCATATGATGTACTTCCATTGAAGNAAATGAGGTCCTCACTCGCTGTCCCATTTCTCTCGAGAGTGAAAGAAGCTTCTGGCATTTCGTTGAACAACTTCACTTCAGCAGAGTATGTGTCGTTGTTACCCACTTCGTCCCATGCAATTACAGTCAGGAAAAAGGAAGCTGGTGGATCGTCAGAGAAGTGATCGAATGTGTACGTAATCTCTTGCGGACAGTTCCATTGATTGTCCCAAACAGGACTTTGACGGTTGTAACCACCGAANGTGATGATACAGGCGAAGTCATCTCCTTCAGGATCGAATGTTCCTGTTGTGTTAATCACAACAGTCCCGGTTTGTGGCATAAACAGTTCACTGTATTGAGTTAAACTCGGTTCAAAAGACACGTTGAGTTCAGGTGCAAGGTTGGTTAACTCAATGGTTCTACTTTCAGATTCACAATGACCTGCGTCATCGCATACTTCCAGCGTAATTATATGCAGACCATCAGACAATACACATGCCCATTGATCGTTCGTGTTTGCAGTAAATGGAATGCCATTGCTTGGCCCATTCGATGGAGCCCATGTTCCTGAACATGATGATTCAATNTCTCCATCAANNTCNCTNGTCCANGNAAANGTGAGTTCATCTTCATCCAAATCCCATGTGTCTGATGCATTAAACTCAACAGCACCTTGTGATGGGAAGATGGCTCCNTCTTGCGGAGAAGTCCACATCAAGAATGGTGCTTGGTTATCCAAATCCAAACGACAATACATGATTTGATCCGAATCAAGAACGGTTGTTGTTGAGTTACTTACGCTGTCATACCCGCAATTGACTGTGACATCATTNTGAACTGAAGCCCCAGTATTGCTCCAACGCTGGCCAATGAAATCAGTAAGTTGTGTTGTACCTATGTCATCAGTAAACTTGGAAACNGAAGGCTCGAATTGGCTNAANGTAACATTTGCAAAGGCAGATGGAACCCCATTGGACAGATTGTTAACAACCCAAATGGTCACATCCCATGCGACATCAATCGTTGCTCCTGATGGAATGTTTGCGATGGTAAGATCAAGATTACTCGGTTGGTGAAGATGCAGAGTCGAAGAAGCATCNAGATCAAGAATATGGCTTCCTGTTGAATCAAGGAAGTTCGAGAAATTCACATCTGCNTTTTCAAAGTAAATNTTTCCAGTACAGTCNGAATCAATTGTGTTTCCATAACCACCTAGGTTNGGATGGTTCACCAACTTCAGACATTCAGTCCCTCGTAGGACTGTATTGCTGAGTGTTGAAGGATATGCACCGTTATGGTTCGCATCCCAGAAGATTCCNGAATGATTTCCATCGATGGTTACATCATCAATTNGNCCTGCTGCTTGTTCGATGTACACNGCATATTCNGTANTGGATTCATGATTCAAGTTCGCATCAAGGATATGNAATCNACCNCCTTGNGCNCCAATGGTCAGGCCCCCATTNTCAATGTAAACTGGATTGAATGACGAACNAATATCTGATACAGTCAGATTTTCAAGCCATAAATCNACTGAATCTTCTGCATAAACTCCGTGACCNGCNGATGAACGGATGACGCATGTNCGACAAGTCACATCACCAGAGGACGATTCGAGGTCGTTTGATTTCTTGAAGGACAAACCTGCGGTTTGCAAAGCAGTAATACCCTGTGAGCCATCGTTTTCAGATGTGAAGTTTGTAAGCGTNACATAGCGAGAATCNTAGACATANGCNCCTGAATATCCGTTATCGTTTGTATCNAGGCCATCGACGACAACTGTAGCTGAATCAATTAAAATTCCATGTTCAGAATTGTTGTGGAAGTGCCAGCCNGTTCCTTGGACTGCTCCGCCAGATGAAGACCAAAGTGCTGGCCCTGGTGAGCCACTGATCTCAAGATCTTCAAGATGTGCAGCAAAGTATGAACTTGTAATAGCTAGACCTGCGCTATGAGGGCCTTGCCCAGCNTCNCCTGAATCTNNAATCGTTAGATTCCTAAATGTGGTACTTGAATCAACACGNAAGAGCCGTACACCCACACTTGACGAATCCTCAACAAGGACATTCTCAAGCCAAGCACCAGTTGCATTCACCTCGATTGCTGCATTGGCAATATTTGCTGTTTTTGCACCTGCTGAACCAGTTCCCAGAACNGACAAATTTGTGAAATCAGCAGTTTCATAATTTGAGTAATTGTTGTGATTTTGCTTATCCAGATAAACACCGCGATACATACTGTTGGTGATGACCACATCTCTGAATACACCNCGAGTATATCCCGAATCATCGATGTGGCGAACAATGATTCCAGTATCGCTCTTATCGACACGTAAATCCTCAAACAATGGAACACTGTCTTCGACCCAAACACCTGTTGGCTCCCCTAGTGTTGCTCCAGAGATATTGTCCATGACAATGTCTCGGAAGATACCGCCTGAACCTCCCCAAAGGTTCAATCCTCTTAGCAAATGATCCGTAAAGTAAGCCCGCTCAACAATTGGAGTTGACCCTGAGCCAACCGACATTCCAATCCCGTATCGCCAATCGTTTTGGAATGGTAAAAGNCGACCTGCTTGCTCAACATGCAAATCTCGAATCACTGGACTGGAACTTCCAAACATATCGANACCTACACGATCNGGATTGAAAATTGTAACATTGTTGAGCACCGGATCAGAATTATAGAGNGTTAAACCAAAAATNGAATCTTCNATGTGAAGATGATTGATNATACTNCCTCGTCCATTTGATGAGGAGTTGAATTGAATTCCTTCGTGGTCNCTTGAANTGGTTGAACTNGAGGACAANACTACNGGACAGGTCGNTGTTCCTTGTATCGTAATTCTNCCNTCGACAATAATGCGAACGCTTGAAGACATCGTAACGTTGGTACAAGATGTAATCAACAATTCATCTTGAATATCCACATAATAATTTGAAGTNAAATCGACTGTTCCCGACCACGTCGTTGTCGACCTTGCNGAAACATAATTTTCATNGTCAANATCTGTTTGTTCAAGAGGTTCACCGTTTACNATTGGTGAAAGGGACATGAAAAGGAAGAGGCATAGGAATATCCCTGCAATCAGTGGNTTCNTCCCTACCATGTTTTATTCATCCATAGCAATGCCATTTGAAGCCATCCGTTCGTTGATTAGAGCAAAATATCTTACCCCAAGCGATAAAACCCGTATACTCAAGGGTCAAANCATGCCTGAGGCGTTTATCCTGTTCAAAACTGAGCCATCACACGAACGTGATGTTTACCTCTCACTCACATCNCATGAAGCGGTCCAAGAAGTCCATGCTTTGTATGGTGAATTCGATTTACTCGCTCGTGTAAGCAGNGATTCCGCTCAGAATTTAACCAANCTTCTGATGAANGAATTTAGAACAATCGAAGGAATTCGAGATACTCAGACNNTNATTGCAGTCGAATATTAGGGTGATAACATGGCGATTGGATTTGTATTGATTACAACGAAACCTGGTGAAGAAGAGAATGTTCGTANTGCGNTAGATTCGATCGAGCATGTGACNGATCGTTGGATGCTTTTCGGAGAATNCGATATAATCGCNCGNGTTCAGGCAGATGANGAGTTTGTACTNACGCGNTGNATTGTTGAAGAAATNCGACCNCTTCAAGGAATTAANGATACGAAAACCATGATCGGTGCTGAACTCTAATCACATTGATTGATGAAGTTGTTTTGAAAGGTATCTTGCNCTNTTTGGACATCCAGACAAGCGGAATCGTAGAATTGCCTCGCGGATTGANGANACTTTTTGTTGAGGTTCTAATTGAGAACGTAATGCCCACCATCGAGCAACCAATCGATTCGCAGTTACTGAATCCATTGACTCAATCATNGCAATGTCCAACGTTGAATGGATATGCTGGGCACGGAATGGTTCTGTTTCAACCAAAGACTCGCACAAGAGAAGCTGAAGNGATGCTTTGAACANGGGTTGCTTTAATTGTTCTGAAATCCGTTCTACGTCCTTAATTGTTAGAGCGAATTCCATCGTNTTTGGTTTTGCTTCCACCAAGGAGGCCTTCGCAGATAGAAATTGAACGAGAGTGTCGTGCTCTGTTGCNATTGATATCAATTGGTCCCGAAGGAANGTTGCTTCAGAAAAATCACCTTTATGCAATGCNATTGAATGCTTCATCACAACGATGGANGTGAGAACAATNTGACGAATCGAAGGTTCATCTGGAGGAGTAATGTTCTGAATCATTCGNTCCAGTAGAGTCAATTGTTCCGNTGGAGTCTCTCCAACGAGATCATCGATTGCTCTTGACAAGACAGATAATTGAAGCCGAAGTTTTTCGTCNGGATCTTCAATGNTTTCGTACGACTNCTCAAAGGATTCTATCGANCCNTTTTTCCCTTCAAAGTGAGCGATTTGNANNCGCAGNTGTTCGATTCGAGGATCATTTTCTGCCTGTGAAATATATTCTTTTGCGATATCAAGTTCTGCACGATTAAGTGCATGTTGAGTTGCAAGTGCAATCAAGTCGACATCNGTNGGTTGTATGGATACTGCCTCATCAAGAAGGGTTGCAAAGGAACCTGAGCGTTCATGCATNAGNACGGTTGCTTGTTGAGAAAGTACTGAGCCAATGTCTTCTTCTTTGCGCTGAATTCGGTGATGAAGTTCAGCAATTGCAGAAAACGAATCGCTGTGTTGGGACCAATGTTCAATCGATTCAAGATGGAGTTTGTCAAGTTCGTCNTCCGTTAAATTTGAGCGACAAACATTGCGAACAAGATGTTGCATTTCCATCGACAAATCATTCGGTATCCATCGAAGTAAAGCATGTTCGTCGAGGAGTGATACGTCTTCAGGATTGATCATTCGCTCTGCCGGAACTGGGAAAGGAAGCATAAGGAACGGGGGTATTGCTGTATGCACATCTGCAGAGACATCGCCAAGAACGACTTGTTCAACGTATGCCCGAACATCGTCGCTTTCTTCAGGCAAAGGTGTCGAATCATCATACATCAGAATTGCAAGTGGATGACCACCTAATCGCTCAGCAATTTCAGTTCTCTTTTCACCTTCCATCTCTTCCCCAAGTAATTGTATGGCCTGCTTTGTCTCAAGCGGCCCTAAGGAAACAACAGGGCCTTCTATTGCAAATGGCTGCGGTTCTCTACCAATGAGAATCGTTGGAATGTTTAATTCTTTGAGGGAAGAAAAGAATTGAGAAAATGCCTCTTGGTGCCGTTCGCTGACAGCCTGAATATCATCGATGATAACAACCGTTTCTTGCTGACCAGTAAAAACAGATGCATAGGCAGAAGCATCATACATCATTGTGGTTTCAAAGCCAAAACGTTGCATCAACATTGAGACATCGGTGTAAGCATCAATTCCTGCCCAACGCACTTCCATTCCTTCTTTCGCAACAGTTTCTGCAAGAGAACGGGCCAAGGTTGACTTTCCAATTCCAGGTAATCCACGTAGATGAATTTGCTTTCTTTCATTGACATATTCCAACAATTGTTCTGATTCTTTTTCTCTTCCAATTAGCGAAGTGTATGTTGGTGCTTGGCCAAAAATCTTCACTGATGAATCATGTCGAGATGCGATCGTTTCATCACTCTTCTGAAGAACATAATTCCGTCCTTCTTCAGTGATATGGATTACTTTTCTTTTTCTTCGACCTCCTCCTAAAACATGAGCTTGTCGCGTGAAAAGAAGTTCTTTTTCTTCAAGAGTAGACATAGGTTGAAACAATGCAGAACGAACCACTCCTATGCCATCTGCAATACCTTCTAGAGAAAGGGAACGAGGCACATCCCAGGCGGATTCAAGGGACGATGGATGCGATTCCAACCATCGTAAAATCCGTAGCATTGAGGGTGATAACATGTTGAGTCCTAGATGAACGAAGCAGGTCATGCCTTTGGATTTGTCCGCTTCATGTGCGAGAGGAAGAAATACGTGTTCTTTTGACCTATGAGTGTGAGCAATTTCCATGCCGGTCGATGCTGCATCCATTGATTTGCCGGCATCCCCTGGCGTATATCTTTTCAAAACAAATGAAGGAAGAGTACTCTATGTTGGCAAAGCCACTCGTTTGAATGAACGAATACGCTCGTATTTTGCCACCAATCCTGATCGTCAAATGATTCCCGAACTTGTTTCTCGCTCTGATGATGTTGAATGCATCGTTACGACGACTCCACAGGAAGCTTTGATCCTTGAACGCCAACTCATTCGAGAGCATAAACCACGTTTCAATTCGATGTTAAAGGATGACAAATCGTACCCATATCTGGTCCTCACTGCAGAGGAATACCCGCGTATTATGTACACACGTCATCCTCCCAAGAAAGCGCATCGCTGGGGTCCATTTCCCAATGCCGGAGCAGCCAAGCAAGTCATGCAATTACTGCGACGCCATTTTGGAATTCGTGACTGTAAGGAATTATTACCACAGGGATGCTTAGCAATGCACATTGGATTGTGTACAGGTCCCTGTATCGATGCTAAAGGATACGATGAGCAAGTTTCAATGGTCAAGAAAATTCTCAATGGAGAAGCAACCGAATTGCTCGAGGAACTTGGAACGAAGATGGATGATTGTTCGGCCAACATGATGTTTGAACGAGCAGCATATTACAGAGACCAGATCCGATCGATACGAACAACGATTGGCCAACATGTCGTTTCCAGTAAATTATACCGTGACTGTGATGCTATTGGTTTTGCTGAACAAGGCGACCTTGCTGCATTGATTGTCCTGCATGCAGATGATGGCGTCGTCAAGGGCCAAGAAGTATGGCCATATGTTCATCGAGGAGATATTGGAGAAACTGTAAGCCATTTCATTAGTGAACACTATGTCAACAGAAGGCCTCCTCGGCTCTTGCTTACACCTACTCCACTTCTCGATGGATTGCAAGAATGGTTGGATGAACGGCGCGGTTCTGCTGTTGAAGTGCGAACGCCAATTCGAGGTGATATGGTTACACTACGAACGCTTGCAGATCAAAATGCTGAAATTCAAGTCGCTCGATTATCGAATAAATCAAGTGGCTCATTGGAACAACGAGCTGCAGATGAAGCAGCCCTCTTGCTGGGTGTTGAACAAATGAATCATGTCGTTTGTTTTGATATGGCTCAATTACAAGGCGATGAACGAGTCGGTGCAAGTGTTGTCATGCGGAATGGTCGACCTGCAAAGAAAGAATATCGGACATACATTGTAAAAGGCGATGCACTGGATGATTTACGAATGATGAAAGAAGTTGTAGAACGATGGATGAAACGGCAAGAGGAATGGCCAGACCTGTTACTTCTCGATGGTGGACAAACTCATCTGGATATTATTCGAACGTTACTCCAAGAACACGGGATTCAAGATCGGTTCCAATTAGCGGCACTCGCAAAGCGTGAGGAAACCCTCTTTAGAGATGCAAAGGAACCCATTGTGCTTGATCGAAGAGGAAGGGTATTCGTCCATGCTCGAGATGAAGCACATCGTTTTGTCAACACATTCCACAGAAAAAGAAGAAAAAAATCACGCTTGGGCGACCCATTAGAAAACGTCCTTGGCCTAGGAGCCAAGAAATTGCAGACACTCATTCGTCATTTTGGAGGACGGCAAGGTATCAGCAATGCAAGTATTGACGATCTCAAGACTGTTCCAGGAATTGGCCCATCACTTGCTGACAGAATTCACGAAGCTTTGCATCGCTAATTGAATTCGTCATTCTGCATGGCTTCGAAAGGATCGATTCCCTCTTCATAACCACCGACTTGACGATCAACAAGGCCAGCCATCTGAGCGAAATCGGATTCTGATAAGCCCATCTTCTGTGCTTTGAGCAGAGAATTCTTTGATTCACGTGCAGCTCTCTTCTTTCGCTTCTTCTTACGGCGTCTGCGTATGAGGAGAATCAATAGGATAAACACAACGGCTGGATATGCCCAGAATTGACCTAGAAGATACATCCAAGTCACTTGCAATCGGATGGTGACTTCATCATCGAGACCGTCTGGAGGAATCGTATAGGTAATCACCTGGCGCCCATCTTCCGTAGAGAGAACCATATTGCCCTGCGTTGATGTTGCTTCAATAGCCTTGATTCCTTTTGGTAGTGTGAAACTCACTGGGCCTGACAAATCCAATTCGGTTTCTTCATGCATTGTCGTATCCCACGAACCAGTCGAGAAGGTCAAAGCCTCACCATCTTCTGGAGGGAAGGTTATACCATCTGTTGAAACTATGCTGTTTGAGAACATCGTCGAGATGCTATCGATCATCGAAACCATTGGAGATAGGAACGGCGAGCGTATTGAATCTTCAGTAAGTAATGAGAATGTCAACAAATCCAAATCTCCTGAGAAAAGATCACCCCATGGGCTGGATATTGCGAGGGTATACCTCACCTTTGGAATCTTAATCGAAACGCTTAGAGGAATCTCATCGCCTACTATTGGCCCGGGTTCGCCAAGTCCAGCAAGACTGGTTTTAATCTCAAAATCACCAATATCGACTTCGTTAAATGGTGAATCTTCAAATTCAGTGAGTTCCTTTGACAGTATCTGTATTTCATTGGTTAATTTGACACCAACATCTGTTCCAAGATCCATCAAACCTTCTGAAGTAAGATTGAATTCTATGAGTCTGTCTGGATCACAATCAGCCTCTGAAGAATCAGGATCAAGACATTGTCGAATAACCTTCGGATCATCTGTCCTACCCATTATATCGCCCATTAATCGAACCAGGTCACTTGGAATAACATCCATTCTTATGGTCGTATCATCATTAACATCGTAGTACCCTTGTGGCAAAGCGACTCGGTGAACAACAGCACTGGCTTCGAGACCAAACTCGACAGATACAGATTTAGTCCACTCGTTAACATCGAACGTATCGAAGTCAATGTCAAGTGAAGTCGATACACACGTTTTCTGGGTTTGGACACAAATTACATCGCCTGCTGCATTGGAAATTGGATGATTGTATGTGTAAGGAGAAGGACCTGCAATTGATATTTCATTGCGATTATCACCCTCGAGAGAATGTTGGAGGATAATTCTATCCTCACCGTCTATGGTTTCAATCCAACTCGGTAAAATCAATTCCAACGTAATCTCTGTTGGAGGTAAATCTGATGGAATCATACTTTCAAGGAAATCGGTATTCAGAACAGTTTCGAGAGAAAGACCTGCATCCATTACTCGACGTAAATCCTCTTCTGTGATGCTGTTTATTTGTGTTGAGAATTGTGTTTCGGGGATATTGTCCTGGATAATATCGAGTAAACCAAGATTGAATGTATTGCTTGTTGAACGAAGATAAATCGGATGATTATATCCCATTGCAGAAGGGCCCTGAATACAGTATGAGAGGGTTGCTGGAGGCGTCACTGTTTCTGAACAACCTGTTGAGTGCGTGTAATTCAGCCCACCTGCTGCACCTTGTATTCCATCTGCTACAGAATCACTTACCCACGTTAATTGACCCATCTCGATATTTTGATTTCCAGGAATTGAATCGGAAAAGGCATCCCCAATTGAATCAACGGGGAATTGATCGGTAAAGTCATCCAATGGAGCAATTCCATTTTCATATGCAAGACGAATTCCATCGGAAGTAATCTGAGGGATTGTAGCAAGTTCTGACAACTCGACAAGAGAAATCCCCCAGTCCGTCATCGTATTTTGATCCAGATATTTCAATCCAGCAATGAAGTCGATTTGGACAGCTTGTTCATTGAATAAATCAACTTTGAGATAAAGAGAAATTGCTTCATCATTAGGATCAAGTTCAACCACTTGGGTGGTTGATGAATTTCGGTATGCCATGGTAAGGCTCACTGTTTGGTCAATCCGAGAATCGCCAACTCCTGCATCGAGATTATCGACAGTCCACTCACCTGCAAAGTATGCAGGAGGGCCTGGTCGAGCAGCAACGGAACCATTGCTATCAACGCCGATGATCGTTGCGTAATCTGGTGGATTGATTGAAAATGTTGATGCATGACCTGGCTCAGCGAAAACATCGAATTTTGTTGTAAGCTCAGAACCCATGATCAAGAGACCTTGATACGCTCGTTCCAAGTCTAAATCTGAATTATTGAGAAGATTGAACGTACTTGTTGACAAGCTGATGTCGGCTATTGTCGAGAAGCATAATGGAGGGTCGAACACGTTGTTTTGACTTGCCCCTTCTCCACCATAAATCGAATCTATTGAAGCATCTGTTGTGCAAGGAATTGTCGTGCTTCCTTCTGTATAGGACGTATCGTATTGTGTGTTAATGCCGTTTACAGTTCCAAATCCTGATGAAAGAAGGTCTTGAATTGTGCTCTGGACTTCTCCTAGCATTCGATCGCCAACTGTTCCAGAGCCGTCGTCATAAGCAAAGTAACTACGAATCATGTCTGCTGGAATTCCATCATTTACATCCAAGCCATCGTTCGCAAGTGCTGTTTGAATCAGTGGATCATCGAGGCCGACTTTACTTCTATCAAATTCTCGAATCGCCCAACTCAACGAAAGTGTAATTCTGGAAGTATCCTCCAAATCAAAGTCATAGGTTCCTCGAATCCAATCCTGCTGATGTGGTGTTCCATCGTCATTCGAATCGTAATCATCACATTCGCTCATTCCCGCAACATCGCATGCGGCCATGCCATCAGCAGAGACGAGAGGTGCGAGGATTGGTATCACGAAAAACAGTGTTAAACAGAGACTGAAAAGACGGAGTTTCCAAATATTCTCGGCTTCCATGATACCTCTACAATCCGAAGTCCTTCAAAGGACTTCCCCATAGGAGTGGTCAGTGGCGTGGTTATGGAGGAACTTGTTGCAGTCATTGTCCCAATACAGTTTGGAGAGCAGATGTATGAACATCTGCGTCGAAAAAAGGCATTGAACAAACAGTACACGCCTGTACGAGTCAATGAAGAACTTGCTCTTCCAATTTATTCCACAACTCCTCCAGAGTTCTCAACTGATATTCCTTACAGAATTGAGAAGATAATGTTTGAACATTCGCCCCCGTCATTAAATCCTCATCAACAAATTGAGGCGGTGGTTCGAAGGTATATTTCGACAGACATGGAGCATATTATAGAATTAATTCCTACAAAATGGGAGCGATTAGATGATCTTATTCTCTTTCCTAAAGAAGCGTTTACTCAACCAATTTGGGATGACATAATTGAAGATACATTTGACTTCTTCACACAGATTGCAGACGTATTACAAGCACGAAGGATTGGAAGACAACATCCTATTGCAAACGATACAATCCGCTCCTCTCAAATGGAATTATTGCTTGGAGATTCTGGTTGGGTCGAAGTAAAAGACAATGGCCTATACTACGGATTTGATGCATGCAAAGTGATGTACTCCTCTGGCAATGTTACAGAACGTCATCGAATGGGGGCTCTCGATGTTAAGGAAGAAATCATTGTTGATGCCTTTGCAGGTATTGGTTACTATTCTCTTCCGCTACTTATTCATGGAAAAGCCGCTCATGTTCATGCTTGTGAACTAAACCCTGAGAGCATCAAAGCGTTGCAATGGGCTGCTCAAAAGAATGAAGTTTCACAATCGATCACAATTCACAAGGGAGATAATCAAACCACACTACCAGCATTAAACCGAGTTGCAGATCGTGTTCTACTGGGCCTACTTCCAAGTTCTGAAGCAGCATGGAATCTTGCGGTTTTAGCACTCAAAGAGCAAGGTGGAAGCATGCATATTCACATGAATGTTGAAGAAGAGCACATCGAAGAATGGACAAGGGATACAATCCAAACCTGCTTGAATTATGCTCGAGAAGACGGTCGTGATTGGTACTGCAGTCATCAGCATCTCGAGAAGGTCAAATGGTATGCACCGCGAGTACGTCACGTTGTGCTTGATGTTTCATTTTCATCGAGTAATTCTGCATCATAAACCTTAACGTCCACAGACTCAACTTTTTGACTCGAGACAAACATCATCACGCCACCAATTCCTACAGCAATACCGACCAAGATAAGAACGAGAAGTCCTGTTGAAACGCCTCCATCTTCGCCTCCATCGACTCCTTGGCCACTTAATTTCCCATCTGGATCTGCAACTCCAATCATTTCGACTTTATTGATACGAACTTCATAGACAGGACGTCCTGCTGATGAAAATGGATTGTCAAAATCTGTACCTGTTGCATCATCAGATGTTGGTGTTTCAGCAATCGCTCGCACGTGGCTCATTCCTTGACGAACAATACCAAATGTCGCATATCCACCATCATCTCTGTTTTCAGGATCAAGCCCATGAGCCTCAGTTTCAGCGATGTACCATTGTGAATCAGCGGAGTCTTCGTCCGCACCTCGAGCCATTCCAATTGCTCCATCAACGTGACTTAGGTTCTCATCATGTTCAAGCGGAATTGTTTCTCCAGTACCACCAGAACCGCAATTCAGATTTGTAGCGGGATACACGATGACTGTTGTGCATTCAGGATCTCCTGATTGAGTGACGAAATCGTTAATCACTCGATGGAAAAATATTCCATCATACAATCCGTCTTCAACATGTTCGACCATATTTGCAACAGTTATCGGAGCCCATTGAGGAAACAATTCAATGATAATTTCTCCATTAACTTCGTCTTCAAAGTGATCGGGCGTATATGTGACATTAATAGAAAACACAGGGTCATTGTAATACGAAAATTGCATTGGAGTCTCTTCAACAACTGGACCATCACTCCATGTGGTTGGATCAATTCCGTTGCTTCTCCAATCAGCCTCATCTTGAGCAGAAGTGATACCTGGCATCATTAGAAACAATGCAATCAGAACAAAGGAAGTTCTGTGCAGAGCACCCTGTCGCATATGTTAGCCATTATGTGCTAATTCATCAAACATGCGTTCATTGACGCTGGTCATCGAGGCAGGACTTCAACAAATTTGCGAATTGGTGGAGTTGTTGTGAAATATCATAATGGTGATTCCCAACAAAGAATCCTTGTTCGTGAATCTTATTTGCAGCATCAAGCGGCCCATGGATGCTATGATTGAGATGTTCTATGACGGGATTGAGGGTGAAGTTTCCAGCTACGATCGGTCGAGTTTCGATACCGGCTTCACGCAATACATCGAGTACTGGAGCACGTTCACACCAGTCGGGCAAAACGATCGAGAAGCCGAACCAGGATGACTCTCCAACTTCTCTTTGAATGATTATTTCAGGCACCTCTTTCATGAGATTTTGGAAGGTGACTGCATTCTTTCTTCTTCCTGTGATAATATCATTCACTTTTCGAAGTTGAGCTTGCCCAATAGCCCCAGACATTTCCAATGGACGTAAGTTGTATCCCGGAAGTACGAAGCGGAAGGATTCCATGAATGGATCATTTGATTTCTCAACAACATGGTTCTCTTGAGGGAGATTTCGAGTCCAACCATGAGCGCGTAGTGAAAGC
This sequence comes from Euryarchaeota archaeon TMED117, assembly GCA_002171315.2. Taxonomy (GTDB): domain Archaea; phylum Thermoplasmatota; class Poseidoniia; order Poseidoniales; family Poseidoniaceae; genus MGIIa-L2. Next base: position 15,915 of record NHFS02000035.1, read on the forward strand.
ATTACGTGGTACAATTCTTCATCATCAGTGACCGTAACTCCACCTTCCATTGTTGAGATATGGTGGCTAAAGAAGCAACTGAACGTACCGGCAAGACCGAATGTCCCCGCTTGCTTACCATCGATTGTCGCCCCTAAAGATTCACAATTATCTTCGATAACATGCAAGTTGTTCTTGTCTGCAATCTCTAATAGTCGATGATAGTCAACAGAGTTACCAAGAAGATTGACTGCGAAAATGAGTTTTGTTTTCTCAGTAATTGCTGCCTCGACTGCATCTAAATCGATGTTTAGTGTCTCTTCATTAATATCGACGAAGCGCATTGTAAGACCATACTGATGAACTGGGAAATACGTGGTTGACCATGACACTGCTGGAACAAGTACCTCATCTCCTGGCTTCAAATCAATGCCCTTAGCGTATATCATTCCTGCAACTGCAAGAAGATTCGCAGAGGAGCCTGAGTTCGACATGATAGCGTATTTTGATCCGAAATAGGAAGCGAATTCCTTTTCGAACTTTTCAACTTCTGGTCCCATACTGAACCGATCACTTTCAATCACGCGTTGGATAGCATTGTATTCTTCATCATCCCAAGTACTGGTTGCTAATGGTAAACTCACTCTAATGTCCCCCTGAGATAGTCATACGTGAACATCAATGCTTCTTCAAATGGAGTTTTTGGCGACCACCCGAATTCGTTCTGTTTTGAGAGTTCCAAATATCGCCTTTTTCGACCTACTGGACGGGTCAAGTCATGCTGTAATTCACCATTATACCCTATGACTTCAGCCATATGCTGATGCATTTCATTGACGCTAACTTCGACTCCAGAACCAACATTCATGACCTCTGGTAATTCAGTAAAGTTAGAAAGTGCAAAATTCAGGAAATCGGCCAAATCTGGAGCGTACAGAAATTCTCGCTTCGCAGTACCATCTCCCCAAATTACAACCGGTGTGTTACCATTTTCTTTCGCTTGATGCATTCGATGAAGAATCGCTGGCAACATATGTCCTGTTTCCAATGAGAAATTGTCGAAAGGACCGAATAAATTGCATGGATGTATCGTTTTGAAAGAGGTATTATGTTGCTCATTTGCCATCACACATGCTCTATATACCACGTATTTGGATAAAGCATATCCTTCGATTGGCCCTTCAAAACCACCATCGCCAAGTGATTCCTCACACAGTGGTTGAGGAGCATCATTCGGATAGACTGTGGCACTTCCAACATTGATCATATTCTTGATTTCGAGTTCAATACAAGCACGTATCAAATTGAGTCCCATCATTACGTTGCTATCGAAAGAATGGTGTTTTGTCGTTGTATTGGAAGCAATACCTGAAACATAAGCAGCGCAATGAATAACCGTATCGATTTTGATTGATTTCAAATAACTCATCGTTGCCAATGAATCGGTTAAATCCAATTCATCCCGGTCAGGAGCATAGACGAGGTGGCCTGTTTTCTCAAGGATTGGGACGAGATGGCGCCCCAACATTCCGGAGCCCCCTGTCACCAGAACATTGGCCATGCGTCGTGCTACTACCTCGACCTTAAATAGGAATGTCCATAGGGAAAATCAACCACTTTGGTGAAGAAGATAAGAGAGGTGATGAATTTTGAAAATCCTCATCTGCACCATCTCTCGTAACAATGCAAAGCGATTGAAGAATTGGAATCGTCAACTCAACACGTTGCTCGACAGCCTCTTAGAGAACTATTCTGTAGAACTTTCAATTTATGAGAATGATTCAACGGATGGTACCGATCGAATTCTCAAACGATATGCAGAGGAATTATCAAAACGGTGCACAACGACATTCACATCGACCAAACTCGGAACTGAACATTTGATTGGAAAGGAGGGGGCGCGAGTGAAAAACATCGCTGCAGCTCGAAATAATTGTCTTGAACAAGCATCCGATCTCAATTCGTTTGACAAAATTATTTTCATTGAAACTGATGTGATTTACAACCCATCTGACGTCATGACACTGTTACACCATCCAGGAGATATTGTCTCTGGATATACGACCAATGCAATGGGCGAATTTTACGATGCATGGGCAACCCGAAAAACATCGGAAGAAACCTGGTGGAACCACGGCATACCTCAACAAGAAACCCCGGTTTGGTCAACGTTTAATGGAGTCTGCGTGTACAATTCTAAGCCATTCTGTGAAGGTGCAAGATTTGCTGGAATAAATCCAAGAACGAATGAAATTGATTGCGATACAACTGTCATTTGTGAGGTCTTTCGCAGCATGAAATCAAGTGAAATAATCATGCTTCCGATCAATGTTCGACATCCCCCTAATACATTCAAAGAACGTCTTTACTATCTCAAACAACGCTTACTCGGAAGAGGTGCTTAGGATGAAAACTGCTCTCTTTACTGTGAGTTTTAATCGACCTGATTTAATGCAGCAACTTCTTAGCGGACTCAAAGAAAACCTGGATGACTTAGATGGGATTGATGTGTACCATTACATCGATGGCGGTCCAAAATCAGATCAACCAGCAATCCAAAAAATCATCCAAGATTCAGAAGTTCCATGCACTTCAGTTATTCTTCGAGAAGAGAATTATGGAGTTGGAAGAAACCTCATCGGTGCAAGACGGGATCTATTCGATGTTCACGGATATGAACGCGTCATTTTGATTGAAGACGATCTCATACCAGGACCGAACTTCATCAAGACAACACTCTCACTAGCGGACTGGGCTAAATCATACAATGATGTCGGCATGGTCCAGGTTTGGAATCTTCCACATCGAGAAATTACTGAGGCCGATCTCGATATCGTTGAACCAACACACGAACATTTCTACTCTTACTGTATTGATGCGGAAGTATGGAATGAAATCAAGGAGACAATTTACGCATATGAAAGCCAATACTTGCAAGGTGTATCCTATGCAAACAAGGATTGGAGAGCCATTCGTAAGAAATTCATGAAACCTCGTTACTCCAAGGTTCGATTGATGAGGGAATCACCCACACTTCTCTCATCAGATTTTGAACATCCAGCTCCGTTTGGAAAGCGACTCAAGCGAACTGTTCCAACTGGACAAGATGCAATAACAGCACTCGCCTTGTGGGAGAAAGGATTTGTTCGTATTGCAACCCTCGCTCCACGAGCAGTCATGAAAGGTATTGATGGCGTTCATAGTACTGCTGAGGTATTCGACAAACTCGGACTCAACAAACAAGCACAGTATGTTTGGGAACAAGAAGTACCAATTGTCTTCAGATTGCTTGATTAGTTACCTTGTTCGTTTTCAAAAGTAGTCAATAGTGTTAGCATACGTCATATTTTATGCGGCGAGGTGGTGGATAATTTATGCAGCCTCCACAACAAATGATTCAGCAATATCCTCAACAAGTCAATCAGCAGAATATGATGATTCTTCCTTCGACAAATGCTGTTGCAGCACTAGTCCTCTCAATTATAGGAATCATAGGTTCATTATTCTACGGACTAGGTATTGTTTTTGCAATACCTGGCCTCGTACTAGCGAATGGAGCACTACGGATTACAAACCAGTTCCCAAATCATCCCGATTCAGGACTCGCAAAAGCAGCTCAAGTTTGTGGGTGGATTGGAATTGGACTGGCTTCTGCATTTATCCTATTAGTAGTTCTAGCAATTGGTGTATTGTATGTCTTTTCAGGTGGACACCCTGCATGATTCCTTATACGTACTAACGACTTGAAAGACGTTTTTTTCATATTCATCTAGCGCCATCCTCTTCAAGGTCGACCCATAGCGTCACACATGGCAGAGGACATCCTTGAGGCGGAAGGATTCGAAGTTCCTCCAACACCAGAAATCCCTGAGCAGGAAATTAAGGAAGGACAGGTTGATTCTGCTCGCAGTCAGAATCAACTCAATATTACATTGGGAGCAACAATCGCCTTTTGCGTAGCGGTCCTCATTTTTTCGATGACATTTGGTGAAATGCTCACAACAGAAAC
>NHFS02000034.1 GCA_002171315.2 Euryarchaeota archaeon TMED117
ATAGAGACTTCAACCGATCTGAACGGCAACGGTACCATCGAATCCAACGAAATGAAGTCATACAAGCAAGCAACGAAAGNGAGTGNTCGAATGATNCTTCTTTNGATTCAGAATGGNTTGTTAANGGAAAGGAAGGTGCTTGCATCTACACCTGGGACGTTCCTGGGACGAATGTGAGTAATGCAACATCGATTACCCTTGCATTTGATGGTGTTCAATCNGGATNCTATGATTGCNATCGAATGGNACACNCNGGTGTGGAAGAATATCTCATGATNTACGAATGGGTTCCATCTCACTCNGGNNTGTTAACTCTNGGAGATGCAAATNAGTGCTCAGTTGACCAAGGNGCAGCNGCAGTAAACGGTTCTTCTGGACTTCGAACAAATGATGGNTCNACACTCGGNCCNGTGCAAGANTCATGGATTGTTGGNAGAGCGGGTGGAGAGATTCCATGGCTNGGTTCGGTCAAACTGATGGTCAGCGGAACTGGTCCAGGGTTGGAATACGTTCCCTCTTCATCGATACTCTATCTTTTCCTTTGTATTGGAGGGATTTTGCTCATACCAATGATCGTAGATCCTGTAGCTCGAAAGTTGTTCATGTCTTCNCCAGAATATACTCAAGCAAAACAAGAANAAGCGCTNCTTATTGCTCTTGGAATAAGTGAAGAAGAATGATTATTCTTCACTGTCGCTTGGTTGCTTCTTCGANGACAAATGTCGTTCTGCTGAATGTATACTCAACTTTGTCATAAGAAGTAATTCTTGAGCATAATCNAGGTTTGATTGTTCGAGGTATCGCTCAACACTTGCCTTTGAACGACGAATNGTGGCGAGGCGTTGTTCGGAACTTTTTGGCCTGATTTCTTCACCNCGTTGNTCCATAAGCCATTCTTCAAGGAGTGCTTGACCCCATTCAGGTGCTCTAAATCGTGCTGAAAGTGTGATTTCAGCATGGCGATGACGAAAGCGAACACTGGAGTCTCTGGTACGAGATGCTTGAATCGAACCAGGGTTCCATTGATCGAACGGTATGTGNAGATGGTTTTTGCACTGCATATGGCCAGTTTGATCGATTGTTCCATCAATAATGAGTGCNCCTCGNTGNAANCGAACAAAGGCTTGGACAATATCGTCTTCAATTAGCCATTCAGCAATCTGAATGGCTTGCTGACCCCACTTGTCATTGGTCCATGTTTCAATGGCACTACGGTGGAGCATANCCCTACCTCTAGCCTCCCATTGATGAACCTTCACATTGAAGGGAAGGTGCATTGATTGAAATGGAGGCAAGGGTTGGNANNNACGATGGCAGCGTCATGGGGTGCAGTTAGTTTTGACTGGCGCGTTATCCCATTGCTCATTTTTGCTTGGTATCTTCTCCTGAAAAAATGGGAACGTGATGGTAAACTCGATGAGTGGAATGCGACCAGAGTGTTTGGTTTTGTCCTCATGGTTCGAACCAAACGNGGCCTTGATTTGCTCGAGAAGGTAGCCAAACCGAGAAAATTTTGGCGCTTNTATGGAGAGGTTTCCCTTTGGGTATGCAATCTAGCNATGATCGGTGTGGCACTTNTTGTCATTTTAGCATTCATCACTTCCATCTTNAANCCAGTCGACACGCCCCCTCCGTCGGCAAGTGAACTTGTGGCTATACCTGGATTAAATCCAGTGATTCCACTTTGGTGGGGATTGATTGGTTTCATTGTTGCACTTGTAATCCACGAATTTGGACACGGACTGCTCGCACGTGGCCATGGAATGAGAATCCGTTCCTTNGGCCTACTTCAACTCGGCCCACTCCCACTTGGAGCCTTTGCAGAACCACAGGCTGAAGANTTGTTCAAAGCTCCTCGAAANGAACGACAACGNATGTTTGCAGCAGGNCCAGCAACCAACCTTTTTGCTGCATTTGCAATTCTNCTTCTNCTTGGTGGNTTGGCGGCNCAATTTTCAACCAACGATCAAACAATCCACGTTCGCGGGATTGTCAAAGACCAACCAGCAGACAATGCAGGAATGGAGCCATGGGATGTAATTACCACGATCAATGGAACTGAAGTCGTTGGTCTTGATGGATTTAGAACGCTTATGGATAACCATCAGGCAGGCGAAAACATAACNGTGGGCGTGATNCATGATAACGGCGTTTCAGAAAATCTAACGATNACACTGGGAGATAAATACCAACATTANCTTTCNGAAGGTTATTCTAAATCNAATTTAGAAATTCTNGAANTNGAGCCTGGTGATGCNTTCTTGGGTGTNGAAGGAATGGCNCANAACACTGCTGGTATCGANCGACTTGCTGGNCCTCTATCTCCGAACAAGGATTTTACGCTNCTAGAACGNNCACTGCTTACTCCAATCCATGTCATANNAGTGATGATATTACCATTTGAATCCCAAGGAGTGGCAATGGCTCCTGCTGAAGAAGCAATGCTTGAAACCGATGATGGATGGATCAGCACCATACTTGGCAAAGAAGGGCTCTTGTTCATTGTTAACCTGTTATTTTGGATTATGTGGGTCAATATCCTTCTTGGATTTACAAATCTCATTCCAATGGTTCCCTTTGACGGAGGCCACATGTTCAAGGACATGGTTCATGCTGGATTGTCTCGATTTAGAGCAGTTGGTCGAAAACTCAAACTATGGAATTTCCATCCTATGTGGATTGATCACTGGTCAAGAAAAGCAAGTAGCTACTCATCGGTCATGATTCTGTTCGCTCTCTTGTTTACAATCTTCATGCCGTATTTCTAGAATCAATCATGCGGAACGTCGACGCAGTAGTTCTTCAATAACGGATGGCTTCGTGACCTGAGGTTGTTCAAATTCAATCCTACCTTGGAGGAATCCAAGGGTTGGCGATGAAGCATCCTGCTGACAAACGATTTCAATGAATTCATTAAGCGGCATGCCTTGTTCCCAATCAATAAACGCCCTTCCATTTCTTGTTCGTGGCAAAGAGGGGATTCGGCGAGCAAGTACACCCAAACTTCCAGTAAGCGTTGTTGTTTCAACTCGGAAAATTCTCCATGAATCACCACGAACACCTTTCAATCGGTGAGCGTAGAGAGGCATAAGGCCACATCGTTCGCCTTCGTATACCAAAGCGTTGTATTGATCCAATGTCCTACCGCTCAGATAGAGTTTGCTCGGTCTTGTTGTTTTTACTTCAATAGGGAAGCATATATCGCCTCGAAGAACCAACAAATCCCCGCTACCTTCTATTCCTGATCCTGCTGCTCGAACGACCAAAAAAGGACGTTTCAGAACCATTCGCATACGTTCTTTTTCTTCAACCGAACACGATCGAATGACAGCCTCCACACCGGCAGGAATCCCTGCCAAGACATGGCGTAGTTCTCGTTCGTATTGGCTTGACATGAGTGGACATCAATGTCAGCCGCCTTTATTGACTTCGGTCATTTTACGACAAATGCAACGTGATTGTTGTTTATGTTTTGAATCGGATGATTAAAGGACATTGAAAGGGACAACAGCATGTGCAGAAGATTGGTGTACGGACTGAAAATTTTCAGTTAGCCTATCGCGTGATGCATCTGTTGCGTGAACGTAAAATCAATGTCGAACAATATTCAATCAACGAACCTCTGCCTCACCAAGATTCGATTTGGATTGGGACCCCACAAGAAGTTGCAGGGCGAACCAATGAAGGTAGACCTATTGCAGCTGAACTTGAATCGATTGACGAGATGATTGAAGAAGCTATTTTTGCCCTACGAAGTCCACAGCAAACATACCGGCTCATTCTTGGAATTGATACGGGACCTCGCCCTGGATTAGCATGGTTAGCAGACGGTGTTTTAATCGATACAATTCAGACAGAATCAATCGATGAATGTCTTGCCCGCATCGATGCATTACTGCAACATCAATCCTTTCAGCATCTCCTTATTCGCCTAGGGAACGGATCACCCTCACACCGAGACAGGTTGGTGAATTCTCTTCTTGCCAAAGGTCATTGTGTCGAATTGGTGAAGGAAAACAAAACCTCCCGTGGACTTAATCGACAACAACATGGAGTCGCAGCAGTACGAATCGCCACCTTCTCTGGACACCAAGTTTGGGAGATGACAGAAATCAACCCAAGCGATGGTGAATTAAGAGACATTCAACGAATGAGTCGGAAAAAGAGTAATGGAAGAGTCACGATACCAACAGATCTTGCTCGGAAAGTAGCTCGCGGTGAAGTAACAATTGAACAAGCGATTGAAGAAATCATTTGATTCGTACGCGATAACGTTCACGCCCATTGGCGTAAAGAACAATGCTTCCAGTTGAAGATACGGCAATTGCTACACCATCTGACAGTTGAGATATTGCACGAGCTGCTAGGTGGCGGCCGCCTTCTCCAGATTTTGGAGAGAGGCCCGCAGGAACCTGGACATACCGTCCAGCGTCACTTGCAATGCCTTCTCGATTGAATAAAATTGCTCCATCAAGCCAAGCAAATTCAGCCATTGTTTCGTGATTTTCTCGATTGCGAACATCTCGCTTTGCTACGCTATGTCCCTTGAAAGGATTCAACACCATTGAGGTAGAATGTCCTCGCATCTTCTGAATGTTCCCTATTGCAAATAATGCGCCGACTGCAGATCCTTCTCGACCGCGTGTACCAACGGCCCTCGATAATTCGACCATTCGCATGAGTACATCCAGTTCAATGGATTGTTCTTCAGCAATGGATGCAAGCCTTCCTGCTCCTAGCATCGCTGAATCTACGACGAGTACACCGTCAATTGGTTCTGCCATTACAATGAGCAATCTTCCCCCTTTTGCGACCCATCGTTCACCCATTCCTTGCAAGACCAAATCGTACAGTTCATTAAGAACGGAGAGACCCTTTGAGGAAAGTCCTTCTTCCAGAACCTGTGCATCGATCTGATGTTCCGTCAAAGCATCTCTTACACGATTAAGACTCGTCATAACACGCAACGGTAAATTTTCAGGGAGAACAGGAACAATCGAACGAACCTTTCGGCTATCGTTTGAAACCATCAAGACTGCATCAAATGCAAATTTGCTTGATTCTAAAGCAACACTTACCATGCGAGGTAGGTCGCTCATCGCTTCATCCTCATTGGTTTGTTGTGTCAATACCTGGGAGGAGGTCATTGATTTCTCTGTAAACTGTTCTCATGTTTGAGATGAAGTTCTTTTCCTTCACGACAATTGTAAACATCTTGATTCCAGGGTCTTCATCTGCATCGAGGATACCGAGAACAGTTTCGAGTGTTAAGCGTGCACCTTCTCGATGAGGATATGCAAAGACTCCCATGCTGATAGGTGGAGTAACGATTGTTTCAACACCATCCAGTTCATCGAGTGTTTTGAACAGGTTTTCGTACGTTACGGGAAGGAGATCTCGGCGTGTCTCATCTTGATTTGGTCGACGGCAATCTGGACCAACAACGTGAATGATGTGCTTAAATCGGTCTGCCAAAGCATATGGTTCTGTGACAACGTTGTGCGTAACTGCACAGGGAGGTGCGTTGATTTTCCTCATCTCCAAGCAAATATTTCGTGTCGCTTGAGTCAATTCTTCTCCTGCTTTTTGATGGACCATATGGTCAAGCCCCTCTCGACCAGAGAGTCTGTTATTTGCAGGAGTGATTAGAACATCCCCCTCATGGTTCCAAACGTCGCCACCAACAACTCGGAGAGTCCCCCATTTGCAAGTTCGAGCCATGTATAACTCTGCCATCAATATCATCAGAGGGGGCCACCCTTCATATTCTTTCAGTGCTTTTTTCATGAAAATAAGGCTTTTTGATTCAATATGAACATCTCATGGAAGCAATAGTGCTAAACTACAATCCAAGTTAGAATGTCTATGGGAGGAGGCGTAAGGACGAGTTTTGTTCTCGCTTTCTTGATGATTGGAACTCTTTTTTCAGCGTTTATTTCCCCTCTTCAACACGATACTCGTACACCAGAACCCGTCATGGACAATCGGTTCACTGGATTCACAATCGGTAATGACTGGCTTGACTTAGAAGAACAACCTATTGCTGTACCTAACGGATTTGACCCTCTTACTCTCTATGATTACAGTGACGTGGGAGTTTTAATCAACAACAGATCGGAATCGAGTAAAACAATTGGGTGGGCGTTTGTTGAGGCTCGAAACATTAGCCTGGAACGAGTGTTCATTTTCGACGCTGATGGTACCCCCACTGGCGAAACGATCAATCGTAATCAATTCAATGAGTATTTTGCATATCCATTTCTCGAAATGTTAGGTAACCGAAGCAATGTTTCGGATATGAACTACCTCGTTACAAACAAGGGAATGCCTCTAAGAGTAAATGGCGGAGACAACAAGGCATCCTTCGACCAAGAATTTTCTCTTCTCGGAGGATCATACAACAATAGCATAGGTGGCAACTTTTGGGAGACTCATGGCTATGGGCCATTAGCAGGGGGAGAGTATGAATCCTTTTCTCGACAGAAACACGGCTTCTATCTTGTCACGAGGCTCACTGGGTACACCGTTGATACAGCGTTGCAACTCATTGAAAAAGCGAACAACAGTCTTGGACAACGAGGTACAACAGTCCTCGATTTGGCAACAAACCGTAATGGTTCGGGATACAAGTTCTGGAATGATGACCTCTATGCTGCGAATACGTCTCTGATAGAAACCTACAATCAGACTGTTATTTTTGATGAAGAAACTGGCTTCGTGACAAATATTAGCAATGTCATGGGATATGCTTCATGGGGTTCAAATGACGGGAATTGGGACTCGTCGTGGGCGAAGAATTCAGGTTTCGATACTGAGAGTTCCTCTTGGTCAAGTGGAGTAAATCATTGGAACGCAACCAGTCCGTCACTTTCACCCGGTGATACGTTTGAATGGTCGTATCAAACACAAACGAAGAAGGGGGGTAATGGGGCGATTGAAGCGGCAATGTCTGCAACGTGTTCAGAAGAATCAGGTAATGGAACACAAGGAATTTATTCTGAGTTCTTCGATAATGAAGGCATTAGCTTCAATACCGGATCGATGCCTTCACTTATTGATCGAGTTCCTGATCACGTCCGACTCGAATCCTCGTTGCAATACAACTCAATGAATGCTGCATATCCAGGACTGGATGACCGTTTCAAAAACAATTGGGGCGCTCGATTTAGTGGCCTCATCGATATACCAGAAACCGGAAACTGGACCTTCTTCCTCACAAGCGATGACGGCTCAGAACTTTGGATTGATGGGGCAAGCATGGTCACAAACTATGGCTCTCACGGTATGCGTGAGTTATCTGGATTCCGAAATCTATCGGCTGGGCTGCATGACTTCAGAGTTGAATTCTTCCAAGGAGGAGGGCCTCATGGATTGAAACTTGCTTGGTCCGGGCCGAATCAAAGTAAAGTGCTGATTCCATCCTCTGCATTCCTTGTGGCCAATGCGACACCTCCATCTCCCTCCACGCTTCTTCATGCATGGAATTTTGATGAAGGAACTGGCCTAGAAACAAACGATTCTGTTGATGCAAATTCTTCATTTACAATGCATAATATGAATTCATCAAATTGGCGTAATTGTCCTGATGGAGGATGTTTGTGGTTCGATGGAGTGGATGATTACGTTGAAGTTGATGTCGATGATTGGGTGGGTAATTTCACAGTAAGTCAATGGGTTTGGGCGAACTCAACGTCGCTTCCTAATTATGCGTCTGTCTTCGCAGTCTCAGATAATGCGGGTTCGAACACTTCGTTCCAGCATGCTGTTTTCAATGGCGAATGGCGATTACACAATAACCAGACTCACGCTTTTGGAGACATTGAGGCGCAACAATGGATGCATCTTGTTACGGTGTTTGACAGCGGAAACGTTCGACAGTATTTCGATGGGGTCTTGGTCAGAACAACTGCCTTCCCTACTGGTTCCTTGAATAACATCGATTTGTATAAACTCGGTGTAAATCGAGCGCAATCCACGTTTTTTGAAGGTATGATCGATAAGGTCATGGTCTGGGATAGTGCCCTTACAGACGGAGAGATTACTCGTTTGAATCGAGATATTTACAAGGACTGTTCTGCATATTCAGGATCTGGAGCTTCAGCTGCTTCTCTCGAACAATATCTCTCAATCCCTAATGAACTCGAAGATCATGCTTGGATTGCCTCGGTTTCAGGTTCGCGAATTGGAGATGTTTATGGTTCATTTTCAATTATCGTTGAAGCAGTTGATCAGAATGGAAATGTCCTTTCAACCAATACATCTTCTTCGCAACCGTTTGAAACAAATTGGGTAGATGCAGCACTTCGTTTCCGTCCAGATCCAAATGCTACAGCGTTTCGAATACGAATTCCAATCGATGTTGTTGCAACATCAACGAGTGGTTCGGTCTTCCTTGACAGCCTTAGTTTCAGAGCGATTCGTCCACACATGACATGGGTTGATGGTTCAATTGCTGAAACAGCAGTCTCTACTGGAGGGCGCTCGTTTACAATCGATACAACTTATGGACAATCACTGGTTGCAGATTTACTTGAAGACGGTGTAAGTGGCGTCAAGGGGTACGTGTATGAGCCGTATCTTACAGCAGTTGGACAGCCAAGTGTCTTATTCAATATGTATTCTCAAGGATTCAGTTTTGCAGAAGCAAATGCAGCAGCAAATACCTACATTTCATGGATGGGTGTAACTGTTGGTGACCCGAAGATGGCCCCTTACATCGATACAATCCATGACATTCATGTTTTGGATGCTCGATTACAAGACAATCTTTCGGTTGGTCAAACAGGATTTATTGAAGTCGGTNTTGAGAACNTAGGAATGGCTGGCGCTGTGGGNCAACTTGAGATTATCAACGTACTCGGNTCGGCACTCATGTCTACTTCCAATCTATCATTGCCTGCTGGTGATTTGAATGGATCGAGAACATCNGTGATTGTTCCNATCACGCCNACTCAGTCAGGTTGGCTCGATGTTCGTATTCGTTATTCTCATGACAATTCATCTTCTTTTGAACGAGATACTGAAAATAATTTCATCATGATGAGATTCTGGGTTAATGCTCCCCCATCCATCGATTCAGTGTATTGTGACCAACCGGAATATGCTCGCGGAGATTCCTTCCTTTGCACGGTGCTTACCTCTGATGATGAAAAGGTAGAATCGGTTACAATGGGCTGGACAGTTGTTTGCTCAACATGTTTGTTGAACAATACCACATGGATTCAAGGTCCAATGGGAACCACTGACAATGGTTCTACTTGGGAAGCAATGATTANTCTACCAATCAACATCACAACAGGAGGGTTAGCGTTNCATGTCCTTGCTGCAGACAAACTNGGAATGCANGATGAGAAAACAACGACGAATGTTTCTCAAGTTCTTGATGCNGCATCNNCTTGGTTCGGCCCCCACGCATCATCGGCTGATTTCACATGGCTTGGCGTGACTCCACTGCCAAGCACATCTCCNAATGGAATTNTACGTGGNNTTAACAANACCATNACNGGATGTGTNCTGGATGTTGATCACAATTCAAACACCGAGCGACCAGAGTTCCTTGTCGAACGAGGAGAACTTGGTGAGTTAAACTATGTGGAAAAGCCTGATTCGAATCACCATTGTTACGAAACCACCTTCTTCTTAGAAAATGGAAGTTCGTTGACCTCAATTTCAATGGAAATGCGTACAAATACTGGAAGTCTTGTTATGCAACGAATGATAAAGGTCGANGACATACATCCTACAATTGATGTCAAATTTGTAAATTCAAACAATACTGAACTCGATCGAATNATCGATAATGATGATGAATTCATCGTAGTAAACGTTGACGATGTCGATGATGTTCTTGGCACATACTTAGGNGATATTGAACTTCTATGGCCTGGTTATGGAAGCATAACTCTACCAATAGAAGGCCAGGTTGGTGGTTCTGAGGTCGCTATTAAGCTCAATCCTCCANNTGAATCTCTNGAATCTGGAGATGTTATGTTTGATATCACAATCCAAGATTCAAACGGAGCAACATCCACTACAAGCACATCTTTGCCACTGTTNCTTAATGCACCNGTAATCNTCGAAATGGTTCCTTGCACCGNCGATGGANAGATNAGCGAGCTTATGTTTGGACATACTGCGGTCCTCGGGGCGAANATCTTGAGCAATCGGCCTTTAGAAACAATCGATCTTTCCTTGCGTCAACTTGGTTGGTCTGTTACAGCACCGTCGATTGAAGCACCAACTTGGAGTTNGGGTTCAACGGAATGCATGGAAACAGCCANTGATCAAGATACGTACTGGTTTAGACTCCAACTGGATGGTTCATTNGCNTCAGAGATTGGTTCNATTCAATTGGTNGCAAAAACAATCGATGGATATCCAGCAACAAGTCAAATCCCTATGCTCTTCCGTCACGCTCCTCCTATTCTCAATGGTACTGCTCCCCAATCTGTGCAAGCTGGGACGGATTTACTCTTCCAAGTAGGAGTTACTGATCTGGATGGATTAAATGATGTCCANTGTGTTGCCTATGTATACTCCGAGAATGATTCAAGCGATTTGTGGAATCGTACATTTGCACCAATTCAAACACAAGATGAGAACGGTGAAACAACACTTCGATGGCCGTTACCTCGTAACCTCAATGAATCAACCNATTCANTCNGNATTGATGTTAATTGCAGTGATTCAGATAATGAGTATGGGCAATGGAGTACAAATGANCNGATTCTGATTGANCCCTATGTCTGTGTTGTAAATTGTAATNNATCTNCTTNAGATGACCGAAACACCAAATCAGACGGATCTCAATCACTATGGATATACATNATTCTCCTTGTCGTTTCAATCGTAGTAGTGACACTNCTTATGCAACGAAGAAAGGAGACNGCGGAGAAATGGGCTANTGATGANTCNCTTGACGATTTTGAACAACTGACATCTGCNTCAATAGCNCAAGCAGAAGCATCTCTTCCNGGCCTAGAGGANTCAAAANCTGAAATTCCAGATGGTTGGACAGAAGAGGCNTTTATTCAATGGCTNCAAGGTGAATGCCCTGAAGNNTGGACTGAAACTCANTGGTCTGAGTTNCGTGACCAGCATTCAGCCTTACTTANTGACTCAGAACCCACAACCGATGAGATATTATTCTAAGTCAAAGTGCAACGAATGATTACGATGGCTGTTGGATATGTACTACTGAATGTGGCCCCTGGTGCAGAGCACGATGTGTACGTACAGTTACAACAATTAGAATCCGTTTCAGACGCAACAGTTCTCTTTGGAGATTACGATCTCATTGTAAAGTTACAAGCAGTCGATCTTTCTTCAATTGCGAAGGCCGTTGTTGAATCAATTCGTCAAATCCCTGGAGTCGTTGGCACAAAGACTCTGGCTGGTGCGGAATTTTAGGCCGTTCAGTAGTCCATTTTGCAGAAAAACAGGGTTTGGAATGAGGTACTGAATGCTATATGTTGAGCAGTATAGCCTTTTTTCGGCGGAATATATATTAACTATGGGTTCTGATTGGAATTTGGAGGTAATCCAAATGTCAGACAAGAAATATTTCGTTCTCATGCAGAACGGTAAAGACACCAGCCAAGTATTTGCGAGCAAGCAACCACGAGGAGCAGCCCTCAAAGCTGCAACCCGTGGACACACGAACATCCGCCTACGAGAGCGTGGCACCAAGCGTGTACACGTTTTCACTGGCTCGATCTCAATGGTCGACAAGCCAGCTGGCGGCCCTGCGTGGCTCCCAGATAAGATCAAGAAGGCTAACGTCAAGAAGCAAGGCATCGAGCACCTTTGAGGCGCTTGATCACTTCTGATCTTTGACTCGTTCGACGAGTGTTGCTGCCGCATAAAGATGCTTAAACACGCAGCCAGCCGCCCAAGCGATGATTCCGGTCATCGTTTGGGCCTCTTTTCTTTTTCTTTGTTATTTTCAAAATAGCGAAGCTTTTCATTCGATTTTCGTAGTGCAAAGCAAGAGGAGTGATGAGGTACAGCAAAAGAACCAGTGTTGTCGAAAGTTGTATTCTCAAACTCTTGGTCATTTTATACGCCTCTATTTACTGGAATTAAACCCATCGTCAGTATTCGCCTCATTCGACAAAAATATACTGAACCCAGGAAAACTTAAACATTTGAAATCTGTTAATCTACCGAAAGGTTTATTAATTAGTAAGTGCAAGGGAGTATGATGACGACAAATTCAAAGAGGTGGTTTAAGTGATAAGAGCAGTATACAATTTTTTCAAAGCCAAAAAAGCAATCCCATGGCCAAAGGTGGATTCGTGCTCAGAAGTACAGAGTTGTATTGATACGATGTGCGCA
>NHFS02000043.1 GCA_002171315.2 Euryarchaeota archaeon TMED117
TATGCTTGAAGCAAAAGGATTCACAACTGGGCTGTCTAAATTAATGGCTTTCATAGTATCATTCATTTTCGTGTTAAGATACACAAAGAAATTACTCATGTCAATCTATTATCCTTCAAAATGATTGGTTTTCAAAGGGTACATCCGAATACCCATTGCTCAGTTATTGACAAATCAATGGGCTTGCAGTGGGTCGGTGCTAACGCTACCCCCTGACAAGATGCCTGAGCAATGGGGGCCCATTGCCCAATTATTATGTATATCAACAATTCAATAGTAAATCTATTCTTGAAATAATATTTGACTGATATCTTCTAAGGATATTACTCCTATACCTCGGTTTAGAATCTCTTTTGATGAATGACTTACTACGAACCAATGAATGTCATCTTCATTTGGAATTGCTAGTTTTTGTTTGAATTCTTCTTTATCAGTATATACCGTGATAGTTCTTTGACGGATTTGATAATCCCTAATTCCTGCCCTCATTATTGCATCTAATCTCATTCTTCTAAATAATGAAAGTTGTGAAACCACTGGAACTTCAATGATGTTATGTGAATTTTGAATATTTGACCGTTCAAGTGTTTCAATAGTGGTATCGACAAGTTGCTGNTGCCATCTTTGAAAGGCAATAATTACTACTGTATCTCTCTGTGAAAAATCTTCTGGAATAGTTATTTTTTGCTTATTCAAATTCTTACCAACTATAGTTGGAAATATACTAGTCATAGAGATAACCTTCCTCTATCTCATGATTCACGATTCCAAATAGAGACCGTTTCCTCTCCCCATTGCTCGGTTGAAACTTGTTTTANACCTGAATCGATAAGGCGCTTTGAATCTATGTTGGAAGCGATGGGTTGTTTGTGAGTCTGGGTACTTTGAACNAGATAAAATTCATCTACAAGTCCTTGNTNGAGGAAATGACCTATAGTAGTCGGCCCTCCTTCCACCATTAANCGTTGAATTTCTTTGTCACCAAGCAAATTCAATAATGCTGGTAAAGANCGAAACTCATCACCCATTACTAATGTTTCAAAACCATCATTTAGTAGATTTGATGATTTAGGTATACGTTGGTTAGGGTCGATGACAATACGAAGAGGTTGTTTATCNGNCTCTACTCTTCTAATTGTCAAAGAGGGATTNTCTCTAATGACGGTATCNACTCCNACNAANATNNCATCNCATTCTCTTCGNAATTNATGNACTTTATCCANACAACCTTCAGAGGTAAATCGGCCAGCATCNTCACTTCTATCATCGACTGAACCATTGGAATCNACTGCNAGTTTGACACAAACCAAAGGNCGTCTGTTTTCACACCAATGAAGGAAGGGNCGCATTTGTAATGCNGCTTGAGNNTCTAATANACCATAAGAGACTGNNATTCCAGCATCTTCCAATGCTTGAATTCCTGCACCNCTAACTGTAGGATTAGGGTCTTCATGAGCAATTATTACTTCTTTGATACCTGCCCACATTAGGGCTTCTGTACAAGGAGGNGTTCTACCAAAATGATTGCATGGCTCTAGAGTNACATATGCGACTGCTCCATTCGGTGAATGGCCATTGTTCTCTGCATCATGAATTGCCATTTGTTCAGCATGTAATCCACCCAAATGGTCATGCCAGCCTTCTGCTATTACTTGTCCATCCTTTACAAGTACACAACCTACCAAAGGNTTTGGAGAAACTTTACCTCTTCCTCGCTCAGCGACTTCTAAGGCTTTATTCATGAAATCAGCTTGTGATTTTGACCATTCCATGCAGACCCTCCAGTTTAGGCCAAACGCCATCTATTGATGAGTTCTTGGTTTAATCCCTAAATTGGGGAAGAGTTCATGCGGGTGAGTAATTGTCGCCAAACATGGCCTCTACCGATAGCAAGGCATCAGAAGATTCAAAATTACCTTTGGAGATTGATTTTCNGCCAGATGTAAGTAGTAAAAAAAGTAAGGGATTCCATCGACCAATGCCTGCTGAGGTATTCACTAAATCCAAAATTGAAGGAGAAAAACCTTCTAAAATATATCTCTTAGTGAACCCGTATTCAGGTAAGAAAAAGGGAATTAAAATAGCCGAAGAAGCAAAGNNACTNTTTGAAAANTCGGGAATNAATGTAGANATNNATACTTCAAAGCATTCTAACCATTTAGTTGAAATCGCTAATTCATTAGAAGTTCAATCCAATGAAGCAATTGTTGTTGTAGGTGGAGACGGTAGTCTTTCTGAAACTATAACAGGTTGGATGTTAAAATCTAAAGATAATTCTAATATTCGATTCGGCCTNATTCCTGCAGGAACTGGAAACTCACAAGCAAATGATTTACAGATTATGAGTACTNAAGATGCTGTTTCACGANTCATCGAAGGCAATAGTCAGTATATTGACTTAGCAAGAGTAGAGTTGACTGAAGGCTTACCAGGAAATACCAAGGGCAAGATTACTAGATTTAGCCATAACTTAGTGACTTGGGGACTTGGGGTTGATTCAACCATTAAGGCAGAGAAAATGCGCTGGATGGGAAGTATTCGATATGATGTTGGTATTTTAATGGCCATTATGGCTAATAATCGAAGACATGCAAGCCTATATCTCGATGGCCATAAAATGGAAGACGACTATACATTATTTCTAGTTCAAAATAGTCAGACTGGTGGATCTCTGTTACCATTAGCCCCTGGAGCGTCTTTAGATGATGGCTTAATGGATATTGGCATATTGAAAAAGATGACAAGGAGGGATATTTTGAAGGCTTTTGGACTTCTCAAGAAAGAAGGCCGTCATGTATTTCATCCCAGGGTTGTTTACCATCGATTCAAACAATTAAAAATTGAAACTCCTGAACCAACTGCAATAAACATTGATGGAGAAAATATAGGTTCAACTCCACTCAATATGGAAGTTCTTGCATCGGAAGTCAAGATTTTTCACTGATTACATAGAGAAGTCGGAGAAATCATCATCTCCACTAAAACTACTTTTCTTGGGTTCATCTTCCGGTTCAGGTTCTGCCTTCTTAACGCTCTTACGTTTTCTAACAGTTTTCTTTTTCTTAACAGGAGGAGATGATTTAGTTGCCTTAGGGGCAGTACTAGAGAAGTGCTCTCTCTTCTGTTGCTCAGGTTGACTGCTCACCACGTTGCTAGAGAATTGTTCCCTTCTAGATTCTTTCGGCGGAGGAGTCCAAGCAGGTTTAGGTTCCTCTTGGTAAGAATAATCCGTATCATCAGAATCGGTTGTTGCTGCCGCTCTATCCATTTCAATTGATTCATTAGTGGCGACCACCGAAGAGGATTCGCCACCAAATTCAGAGGTTGAACCTTGAGAAGGCCCTGATGAAAGCACGCTGTCTAAATCAAAACCTGAAATCTCACTTTCTGGTTTTTTAGATTTTTTTGGTGGTTTCGATTTATTCTCTTCCCTTGATTCCATTTCAATTTGCTTTTTCCTTTCTTTAGGAGAAATCATGCCCATCGCTTTAGACCTACGTAAATCGGATGCGACCTTCTTTATCTTATCCATTCCTTCCTTTCCAAGTAAAGTCTTCATCGTTGTTTTAGCACCTTGTAATACAAATAATTGTGATAGAATAAAGAGACCAAAACCGCCCCCAACTCCAACGATTAGGAAGAAGAGAATGTATCCTGCACGACCAAAGAATGGAACATCGCCATAAGCCCATTCATCTTTAGAATCGCCATCATCGCTAACAACTGCACCATCAAGTATTATTTTATCGACAAGAACGTAGACACTTTGTCTATGATTATCCCCTACCACAAGATTACAGTCTGAATCAACGCTATGGCTGAAAGATGCATTGCCGGACTTGTAATATCCTGTTGCAGAGACATTGTTGATTGGATTTACGAGGTAGCCTTCAATTGTTACTGGCTGGTGCCACTTATCTAGAGAGCGCATACCATCGTTGATATTCTCGGTAGTTGGAATCAAACCTAATACATACCAGTAATCTTCGCTATCTCCATCGATTTCATCCAAGTCTATTGTACCCGCTCTGGTTTGAGGGTCCAATGGCCTAAACCAATCTTCTAGGTCAACTCGAGCACCATCACCTTCGACTATTTTACTAGCTTCATTGAAAGGCATTGATTGAATTGCCACCGAAGTAGTTACAGCTAATTCGAGGTCTTTAGCACCATTTATTGGGTCGTGAGATTCATAAAAATTACTGGCTGCAAGAAAACCGGTAAATGAAACTGGAGAAGAGGAATTAGTAGTAAGATAATTTGATGAACCAACCTCGCAACCTACTGGTGAAATATCTTCATAATCAATTGATGAAGAGCCAAGGTCAGAACTAATTGAGGTGCCACTTTGAGAGAAATCAACCTCTACTCCATCAGAACCCCAAGATGCGGTTTGAGGACCTAGACATCCGGCTAAGGTCATCAGTGCAAGGAGATAAACCGCTAACACTGCTCTTCGCATAGTAAAGCAAGAGAGGCTTTAGTTTGATAACCCTTCTATCAAATTGACTTATCAGATCAATAAAAAAATCCTTTTGGCGCAGAGAGAGGGATTCGAACCCCCGTGTCTGAAAGACAGTGGATTTCAAGTCCACCGCACTACCGAGCTATGCGATCTCTGCACTATGCCATCCCAGAGGTTCTAATATGATTGATTTTCCCCTAGAAAGGATTCTAATTATCTTCTTCATTCGGCTTACTGCGTACGTTAATTGCAATTGCAGCAGCTCCTAATGAGATTAACGCCACAGCGAAAGTTAAGCCGGGTGTTTCTTCACTGGTATCGATTAAGCCTTCAAGTTCGGCTAAGGTTTCGATGTCTTCAATAAAGTCTGAAGGATTCCAATTATCTCCTGTCCATGCGACTCTTGGTTTGCGCTCGCTGTCCAAAATAAAGGTAGTAGTGGAATGCCCAACTGTATATTTTTCCTCGACTTCAACTGCCACACATGACAACATTGTATCCTCTGGCCATTCATATCCCTGATCGCACATACAATGTTTCCCTGAACCAGAGCTCATCTCCCAACCATGGCCATCACAAACTTGGTTACTTTGTTGGTCTATCATGCTTTGAACTGCACCTGGAATTGGAATATCTGAGTCAGCAGTAGTATTTCTTGCCCACGCGATATATTGTGATTCTTCGACTGAGTCAACACCAAGTTGGGAATATTCCCAAGAAATACTAGAATCATTCCATGTGTGCAATTCCCAATACCAAGACCAGTTGTCCAATGCAGGGTCTTCATCGTTAAAGGAGGAGAAAAAGTGACCGAATTGTGGGTGATTGGAAGATGAATAGTTTATCCCTGCTCCATCAAATGCTCCAATTGTCAAGTGCCAAGCAGTAATACTATCCTCATCCAAAACATGAGTTTCAGAAGTGTTATCTGGATAAACTATCGACATACTAAAACTATCATTATCAGGAGTGGCAAGTAAATTCTCATCAGCATTTGATGCCATGTAAGCAATATTTTGGGTTCCAAATTCGTCTATATCGATAAAGTCGACTCCAACATTGGATTCTTGCCAAGATGTTGATGTTTCATTGTATACCATAAATTTCCAGTACCATGACCAATCAGAAGGAGATTCAGTACCATTAATTCCCGATATCATATTACCATACACGGAATGAGTAGAATAGTTTAGAGAAATATTGTTAGCATCTGAAAGAGCATTTGTCAAAGACCATGCGGTTGGTAAAACCATCAGCTCTGATGAGTCGCCCTCGCCATCGACAAAAGTTACCGTTGAGTCGTTAGACTGATGACCATTCTCCTCTGCAATATGCGCTTCGATGACATTCTTTTGAACTACGAGTCCAAAACTATTCCAGACTTCTTCCATCACTTCTAAATCTCCAGTCAAGTGTGACCAGTTCGCATCGTGTAGTTCTGCAAAGGCTTTGAGTTGCTCTGGAGTATCGTGTTCTGGGTCTACAGAAATAGACATGAATTCCACCTCATCACTATATTCTGATGAAAGGCCATCTTGAACTGACCTCAATGATTGCGTAATCACAGGACAGACATCAGTGCATCTTGTGAAGATGAAAGCGACGACTAGAATCTCGCCATTGGAACGATTTAATGTCACATTTTCGCCATCTTGGTCAATTAGAGTGAAATCGGAAACGGCGCCTCGTGATAGTTGATAGCCTTTGTATGCAGATGTTGAGGGTACCAGCGATACGAGCAAGATGCTGATTAAGAAATAAGCGACTATTCGACTTCTCATACCAAACGCTCCTAAAGCGTGTATATTAGTACCTGCGTATCATCGTGTGGCATAATCCCAATCAGGAGTACACCATGCAGGTAATTCAGTAACTGCTTCTGGGTTGGAAAGACCAATGCCCCAAAGCATCAATAATACAAATAATACTGGGAATAAAGCGGTCCTTGTATAGATTCTTGGGTCTCCTCGCAAGTGCATAAAGTAAGCAGCGATTCCATAACCCTTGATTATTCCAACACCTATAAGAACGCCCCATACCATCAATCTTGTAATCTCTATTTCAGTCCCTGGGATCTTTTCAAAGAAAACAGCACCAACTTCGAAAAGCGTGAAGAACATCAGTATGATGAAGTTCCAAAAGTAGATGTCTTTGCCTGTTTTATCCAAAAGCCATTTTTCAATTCCACTAACTGCATGTTCACCCATTCAATCACCTCAATACAAATAAAATGCTGGGAAAATTACTACCCAAGCCAAATCAACAAAGTGCCAATAAAGACCGAAATATTCGATTCCTTGGCCGTTGTCCTCATCATATCCAACTGTGTCGGATTTAAATATCAAGTAAAGCATAACCAAAAGACCCATGAATACGTGTAACCCGTGAGCACCTGTAGCAACATAAAAGATAGAACCTTGTGGAGACCCGATGTCGAATCCTTCTGCGACTAGATGGCTCCATTCTACAAGTTTCAACACAATAAATAATGAACCCAAAAGAAGAGTTGCAATCAAATAATTTCTAATCGCTCTCTTCTTATCTGGCAGAACGAAGCGCATGAAATTTGTAGGTGCTTCCCAATTCTTATCCTTAGCAGTCTTCAATGCTAATACAATAGTGTATGATGAAATAATTAGTGCAAATGTGTTTATTGCTCCAGGCATTAAGGTTGCAACGTCATATCTTAGTAGATCTGAAGCGGTTGTAACTGACCCTTCAGCCACTCCATAGCAATTATCTCCTTCTTCTGATGCACGGATAGCCCAATCTGTACACCACTCTGTTCTAACACGTAGGTAAGAAGAGAAGAAAGTTGCGAAGACCATAATCTCAGACATAATAAATACCCAAAGACCAGCCTTTCTGATATGTTCTCCCTCGAAAGGAGCAGAGGTTGCTATTTGCTCACCATGCCCAATAAATGGTAGATCTTCTTTCCACCAATTAGCAATACCAAGCATAATAAAATTCAAACCGACTAAACTTAGCAATATGTCTCCAAATGCAAAGGTGCCTCCTTGAGACATGAGTGCTTTACACGCTACAACAAAACTAGGGAAGCCCATCAAAAACAACATCACACCTAAACTGAAAATAATAGGTGATGCTGAACCATGATGTTCTTCATGGTCATCATGCCCATGGTCATCATGTTCATCATCGGGTTGTAAGGCATTTACTAAACCTCCAATCCCCATAAAGATAGCATAGATACTGAACATAACCAAAATTGTAATTCCAGCAACTCGGTAAGTCAGGAATGAAAGATGGGCTTTTTCCTCTTCGTGATAAAGATGGTCAAGTTCTTCACTAGTGGTCAAAGGGTCTTCCTTAGCGTCGTGATATGCATGTTTTGCATCATCATAGACCTCGTGCTTTTGATTTGCCACACCTATACCAAGAGCTGCGAATGCAATTATTCCAATGACAGCAAAGATTCCTGCCATCATAACTGCATGCATCCAAGTGGAGTTTTCCACATGGTTGTTGTGTGCACTCATTCTTCAGCCCCCTTTGCTTTACCTTTCCATAATTTCTCTGAAAGTGAGTCTTTCTCGGAATGATGCCCGTATAGTTCATTCATATCGCCTTGAGTTGGGATGTCGTGGAATGAAGGCGTAGGTGGTGGAGATGTGGTAGACCATTCAAGAGACCATCCGCCCCATGGGTCTTTACCAGCAGGCTCGCCAGTTCTTCTAGATTGGAAAATGTTCCAAGCAAGGAGGAGTTGACTGATTCCAAATATGAAGGCAAAGATACTGACTGCCAAGTTATACTCGGCAAATCCTGTTTCTTCTAAGTAGGAGTGAGTTCTTCGAGGCATTCCCATAATTCCGAGTTTGTGCATTGGCCAGAATGCTGCGTTGTAAGAAGAGAATCCTATCAAGAAGTGCCACAGACCCAACTTTTCATTCAGTTTACGTCCTGTGACCTTTGGATACCAGTAGTAAACTCCTGAGAATAAGGCAAAGACAGTACCGCCGATGAATACGTAGTGGAAGTGAGCTACTACGAAGTATGAGTCGTGGAAGTGGACATCAAGTCCTGCAACTGGGAAGAACATTCCAGAAATTCCACCAAGTGTGAAAGTAACCAAGAATCCTAGCGACCAAAGAGTATGCGTCTTCATTACGAGACTTCCACCCCANAGAGTGGCAAGCCAATTGAATATTTTAGCACCGGTTGGAATCGCAACCGCCATGGTGGTTACCATGAAGGCAGCACGCCAGAAAGCGTCCATTCCAGANGTGAGCATGTGGTGTCCCCAAACAATAAATCCTACTACACCGATACCAGCCATTGCTAAAACCATCGATTTATATCCGAAAATAGACCTTCGTGCGCTTGTTGCAAGAACTTCAGAAACTATACCAAATGCTGGAACGATCACCACGTATACCTCAGGGTGACCGAAGAACCAGAATAAGTGCTGGAATAGCAATCCATCACCACCACTCGTGAAAAATACAGTTCCAATAGTATGGTCAAACAATAAGAATACCAATCCAATAACCAATGCAGGGAGTGACATGTACAGCATAAATACGCTGACGAAAACCGACCAAGAGAACAGAGGCATCTTCATCCAAGTTACACCTGGTGCACGCATTGTAAACACAGTCGTGATGAAGTTAACACCACTCAATGTCGAGGAGGCACCGAGCATTAGCATTCCTGAAAGGAACGCAGTCGTTCCTAAATTAGAACCATACTGAGCCAATCCTTCGCCTAGATTGGCTTCGGTTAGTGAGGAATAAGGCGGGTACATAACCCATGTGATATCTGCTGCTTCTCCAGACCAAATACCGGTGTAAATCAAAGGACTAGAGAATACAAGTAGCCAAAGACCCATTGCGTTAATTCTTGGGAATGCTAAATCTTTAGCACCAATTTGTAACGGTAGAACATAGTTCATAAATCCAGCAATCATTGGCATTGCGGCAAGGAAAATCATTGTAGTTCCATGTAATGTAAAGAAGGAGTTGTACTCAGATTCGGTCAAGAAAGTATTCTCTGGAATTGCTAACTGTATTCTAAATAATAAGGCAAGGAAACCGCCGACTAGGAAGAAAATAAATCCGTATAAGAAATACAAAACACCTACTTCTTTGTGGTCGGTTGTAGTTAACCAAGGTTTGAGGTATGCCCAGAAATTACCAAGATTGAATGTTTCAGGAGANCGTGAATAGTAAACCCACATTATTCCCAATAGAACCAATCCAAGAGCGAGGCCAACTGCGGTTAGAAGTAATACCAAAGCCCTAACGCTTGGTGCTAAATCTCCAGCATTAACTCCACCAATCGANGTTTGGTATGAATTCCACATGTCTCCTTGAGAACCTTGTCCGCCGTTAACTGCGTTAGCGTTAATTGTGAATTCTGTGAATATAGTATCATCTGCAGGAGCAACCCATTCAAAGTCCCACGTTCTGAATTTNTTTCCTTCATCAGTATGGGTCAATCCACCTTCCATCTCGTGGCTCAATGTTGGGTCGACTGAAGTTACTGTACCCTTAGAAGCAAGTATTCTAAATCCACCAGCACGAGTGTTCCAACCATCTTCTTCTACTCCNTCAGCCCAAAGTGGCATGACATCATTTGTTACCGTGACAGTGAATAAGTAGGTTTCACTTGCATTGAATTCTGTTGGGAGTCCTGTAACTGTCACAGTGGTATCCGCAGATGGACTTCCGTGACATGAACAACCATTGTCTCCAAAGCCGTTTATTCCCCCTGGGGCAGCGGTGAATTGAGGAATTGCAAACATCGATAATAGGATNAAACCTAAAATTCCAATTGCTAGTTTACGCATTAATTCCCGCCTCCATCAGATTTGGGGATCCCTGAGTCCTCGTCGCAATTTTTGTAATCTCCATTGATTATTGGAGATACGACGTCGATTTTCCCAATCATCTTTGAATGGTCCATTCCACAGTATTCTGCGCAACGAATATCGAATGTACCTGGGTCGTCAGGGAGGAACCACATCACTGTGCCCCCTTCTAAGCCAGGAACTAAGTCTTCTTTGACTCCCCATTCAGGTAGCCAGAAGGAATGTTGAACTCCCCAATAGGTACTGTTTAGTTCGCTATAATCTGAAGTTAAAGAAAATAATGAAAGTACTACTTCGTCATCACATGGCACTATCATGTGTTCCCCCAATGCAGAAGAGAGATAGTGGCCTATTGGAATATGATTCCAAGTGTGTAATACATTTTCAGAAGCATCTGTTACTTCGACCGTGGCGTAAGTAAATCTATCAAAACTAGAGNTAATACTCTTGACACCTAACTGTGAATCGAGAGAATAGTCCGTAGCAACATTACCTATCGTTATAGTCATATTAGTTGCTTCAGCATTACTTGAGTNTTGAACAACTAGGTCTTGNCCCCAATTGACATCAATACCGGTTATTCTCGGGTCATCTTGCCATGTAAGTTCTTCATTATAGTGAAATTCCCAGAACCATTGTTTGCCAACGATTTCCATATCAAATGATTCATCATCATCTGGAATAACCCAAACCTGTGTATTGGAAGATAAAGCCAGNATAGTAATCCAAACAACGATTATTGTTGGCAGTACATAAAATAGAACTTCGACTTTAGTATTGTGTCTTTCAACTGGGAATGAACCGACTACAATGTGGTCTAAATCAGTNGTATCGGGAACGATGTTTTGTCGGTATCTTGCAATTGCATAGAAAAGCCACCCAAAAGTGAAAATTCCTACCAAAATACCCCAAAACAGGAATTTGTCATAAAGAACAGAAAAAACGGTGTCGTCTGCTGGCATGGTGTTGACCTATTGTNGCGCCCAAGTTGTACCCCTTAAGGATTTGTCGAANTTTGGTCAGGGCTGAATNATTTAACACNCNANTAGNTGCTTAGCANTNCATCATTTTNANTGNNATTATATNAANCTTAGTTTTTCCTTNATTNGACGCGCCGAGCGAGTAAAATAAGTCGGCTTTGTGGAAGTAATATCGAAAGTCTTCAAANGTGATATTATGGATGTTTCTTCNTGTATNCAAAAGACCCTTGATGGNCACNTTCTAATCGACATTGAAGTCCAACCNGAATCAAAGAGNTCGGGNATAACTGGATTTAATGATTGGCGCAATAGGTTGAGTNTNTCNGTGTCNGCTCAAGCCAAAGATGGAAANGCGAATCAAGCNGTTATGCATGTGTTATCAAAAATATTTGAACTNNANAAATCNGNGATTGAGATTGTGAGTGGACATACCTCTCGAATGAAAAANNTCAAAATTATNGGTNNAGANCCNNAGNAAATNATCGNTTATATCTTACATGANGTNGGTGCTTGATATGAATNNCAAAGGCCGNCCNAATGGNTCAAATGACCCTGATAAAAGGTTCATGATTGCNGGNCAATCTATCGGTGAAGAAAGAAGACGTAATAGAGAANTTAGTTGCCCNATATTNGTCGAAGGAAAAAGAGANAAAATAGCTCTTGAAAGTTTAGGCTTTGTTGGGAAAATAGAGNTNNTNAACAGNGGNTGGACTATTGAAAGAGTNGTTACNNANCTTTTNGAAACATATGGCACTCGNAATTTAATCGATGGAGGNCCCGTGATATCNGTNCTNATGGANTGGGATAGAACTNGNGGNAGACTTCAAAGAAAAATNATTGANTTNCTGGAAAGTTTTGATATGAANGTTNGTCAAGAAACTCGAAATNTACTNATGAAGGCGNTAAAACCNGANACNAGGGTNCTTGAAAGTCTNAANGGTTTAAGNNATGCNCTTTTACCNTACATAGATGANTTTGATTNNCAAAATTAGTCTCTTTCNCGCCAGTTTCCAGATGGNATTTCATNNCCATCTTNNCCATTGAANAAGTAAGCCCAAGACCAAATAAATTCACCTTTTACTTCTACTTTCAAAATTACTCTATTNAACAATGANTTNCNNTATTGATATCCGTANAATCCTTCGATTTGNTCGATTTCTGACAANCTTTTAGTGATTTTATTACATTGATANAACTCTCCTGAAACNTNTTCNTNNNCATCAAANATTAGACCNGGNNAATCATTTANATGNAANAACTTACCNTTNGTGAATGCANCANCTATNAACTCAAAATCGGCATTCTTGATTGCTAAGTGTCGTGATTCACCTTTCATCAAAGTTCCATAAACAAAAATTCGATTTAATCGTGATTCGGATTGCTCAAAGTTCAATGCGGACTCTAAAAATTCAATTGGAAGTCCCCGCTTTGATAGCCCATTTCTAATTAGGTTAACATAATCTAATGTTGGTTCAATAAATTTATTTTGTATGCGTTCTTCACAAACAACATAGGTCAGAGCCTCGATAATTCGACCCTCTAAGGTCACCACATGGACTTGTTTACGTTGGTAAGACCCGCTCTTTACTCCTTCTTTACGGTCCATCAAATTAAGTGTATAATCATCTAATTCGAACAAAACCCCTGGTACTATATTTCCTGAATCAGCCTCAACAATATCTGCAGCGCCACCTTTTCTTCCACCTGAGTAATAATGGAATTTCAAGCGATAGTCTGGAAGAAAGACTGGTTCTATTTCAACCATACCGGATGGGTCAGCCTGTTTCTTGGCACACCATTTAGACCAATCTTCAAAATCGAGATTGGAGCCATAGGCAAAATAAATTGTAGTTTCTGGTTTCATAAAAATCAAAACATATCTATTTCGAAGATATATAAACATTCAACGGAAACTAATACCATCCAAAAGAAAGACCTAGGGCGAAGAATGCGAGCCAAAATAATATTCCGAGAATAAACAATCCAATATTTACCCAACCTAGAATAAACGCCGCCTTAGCAGTTCCAGCATCAGGGTGATTGGGAACATTGTCAGTAATGTCAAGTGCTTTTCTAGCCATAATGACGGCGGGAATTGCAGTAAATAGGCCACACATTGCGAAAGAAAGTGCAGCTAATATTATTGCAGTCATCGCCGAGGTTTCGGGGTAAAAACTTGCTGAAATACCTTGATTCAATGGAATAGTTGAGGGTTGACCATGAATTTGATTTGGTATTCCCTGTTGGTAGTAGTTAGATTGTGAAGGGGGAATTTGGGTTGGCATACCTTGTTGGTTATTGGCATACTCATTTTCGTCCCAAAATCCACTATTTGTATCATTCATTTGAATCCCGTCTATTTTCTGCTACAGACTTTTTCAATAAAAACTCTATCTGAGCATTGATAGAGCGGAAATCATCATCTGCCCACTTTCGTAAGGTATCATGCAGGGCAGGGTCAATTCTTAGAAGGAGTTTCTTTTTCGCCATCTTAGCCCTCCGTTCTTCCCTAAAGTCTGACGATTCTGATTTTTTTCTCGAATTACTGGTCAAATATCATCCCTCATCAGATATAATAAGTATACAATCTAAAGATTATGGATGCGAGTGAAAATAAAGAAATTAATACCAGTATTACAAGTGTAAAATAATATGATTTTGGGTAATCTATCTTGCTCTTCCAACCTATTCCCCTGACATGCGTCCCTTGTCTAAGAAAAGTGTATATTGCATATCCTCCGCAAAATAATAACCCTATAAGGTTGCCAAAAATAGACCAAAATACACCATTATCCAAGTTTTCGAACACTCAAATCTCCTCACTGATATAATGAACCTGTGTTGACTACTGGGGTTGTGTCTGTTTCTGAGCATAGAACTACTAACAAATTACTAACCATAGTCGCTTTCTTGTCCTCATCAAGTTCAATGATTCCTTTGATACTAAGTTGATCTAAAGCGAGTTCGACCATACCAACAGCACCATCGACAATCTCTCTTCTTGCTGCGACAACTGCACTTGCTTGTTGTCTTCGTAGCATTGCTTGAGCAACTTCAGGAGCGTAGGCCAGGTGGCTAATTCGTGCTTCTAATACCTCAATACCTGCTCTGCTTAGCCTTGCTTGGACCGACTCACGTAGTTCTGTGGCGACAACCTCTTGGTGACTTGAAAGTGCGACTCCACCTTGATCCTTCTCTTCAATAATATCGTAAGGATACTTTGTTGCCATAGCTCTGAGTGCAGCCTCACTTTGAATCTGAACATAATTTTCATAATCGTCAACTTCGAATAATGCCTCAGCTGCATCAAAGACTCGCCAAACGACGACTGCTGCAATGTCAATTGGATTTGCATTGACATCGTTAACTTTCAGTTTTGCAGATTCAAAATTTCGGATTCTAAAAATAACTTTTGTTTTCTCATAAAGAGGATTTACGAACCAACGAAAACCTTCTGTCTTTGCAGAACCTACATATTTCCCGAAGAATTGAAGCACAGCAGCCTCATTAGGGTTGA
>NHFS02000044.1 GCA_002171315.2 Euryarchaeota archaeon TMED117
AAAGAATTTGAGGCTAAATTTTCCAAATTTCATAAAAGAAAATATGGTATTGCAGTAACAAGCGGTACCGCAGCATTAGAAATTGCAATTAAATCACTACTAGTGGATCTATCAGATTCAATTTTTGGTGAAATATCTCTCACTAATTTAACAATTGATTGGATAAATGGTGATGGTTTTAAACTTTCGAATTCCAGTGCTTGGCAAGCAATAAGTAGTTCGCAAGCAAGTACTTCAGACAATCTTTGAGTTGCTTGTAATAAATTCCAACAGGCAGTTGCGCCCATGCTAACATGGTCTTCTTGTCCAGCAGAAGTACTGGTTGAGAATGCTGTCCTGGGTGCTGCATGGCCATGAAGTTCAGACAAGGACGCACCTGCGACATATTGTACAATCATGAGTCCTGATTCAAGACCGCTGTTAGAAGCTAAAAATGGCGGCAGTCCACTTTTCTTATTATCGAGCAATTGATCCATCCTTCTCTCACTTATAGAAGCCAATTCAAAGATAGAAAGTGACATTTTATCTGCTACTAATCCTAATATTTCTCCATGGAAATTACCTTGAGAAACAATCTTTTGCTCATCATCTTCACTATCAAAAAACACTAATGGATTATCTGTGGTGCTGTTGATTTCAATTTCCAACGTCGACCTTAGTTGCATTAGGCTTTCATTTACTGCCCCATGTACTTGTGGTGCACACCTAAATGAGTAAGGGTCTTGCACTTTACCACAATCTGCGTGACTAGCAAGTATTTCTGACTGTGACATGATTTGTCTTATTCTAGATGCCACTAATTTTTGCCCCGGGTGAGGCCTTGCATCATGAACTCTAGAATCTGCAGGAACTGCTGTTCCTTTGAATGCCTCTAGAGAAGCACACATTATGATGTCAGCAAGTGGTAGTAATTGTGAGAGAATTTGTTCTGACTCTACTAGTAAACTCAACATTTGACTTGTACCATTGATTAGCGATAAACCATCTTTTGCACCCAATTCTAGCGGTATAAGTCCCTTTTCAACTATAACCTCTTTAGTTTTAGAAACTTTATTTCCTTCAATTAATACTTCACCCTCTCCTATCAATGCTAATGCCATATGCGAAAGAGGTGCTAAATCACCACTGGCACCGAGGCTACCGATACGCGGTATAGCTGGCGTAATGTCTAAGTTGATGAAGTCGAGTAATTGTTGGACTACATTAGGGTGGACTCCTGAGTAACCTTTAGCAAATGAATTAATTCTTGCAGTCATCATAGCCCTAACAGACTCTTTCGACATTAATTCACCGATTCCAGTGGCATGTGAACGAATTAGATTAACTTGTAATTGTTGTAAATCTTTGTCCGAAATTGTTTGGTTTACTAGTGCACCAAAACCAGTATTGATTCCATAAACAATTTCCCCACTTTGTAAAATATCTTCAACTACCTTGCGTGATTTGATAATTCTATCCCAAGAACTTTGGGAGATGTCAACTTCAGCATTACCAGTAGCCACACGCCAAATCTCAGATGAAGATAGCGTGTTACCATCAAGAGTTATTGTAGTAATAATTTCACTCCCCTGTGAATAGTGAGTCGATAAGACCCTCTTGTGCTTTTTGTGGTAAAGTGACTATTAATTTAGGTTCTTTGTCCATAGCATCCTTAATCGCTTCAATCGCACCATCATTTCGAGCCCACGCTCTTCTGGCAACTCCATTATTTACATCCCAGTGAAGCATTGATTGAATATTATCTTCCGAACTCTTGGAGCCATCTATCAGCATACCAAATCCTCCATTGATAACCTCTCCCCATCCAACTCCTCCTCCATTGTGGAGGCTTATCCAAGTTGCACCTCTAAAGGCATCTCCAACGAAGTTCTGAACTGCCATATCTGCAGTAAACATAGAACCATCAGAGATATTGGCAGTTTCCCTAAATGGACTATCAGTGCCTGAAACATCATGGTGGTCTCTACCAAGTACGACAGGACCCTTTAGACGTCCATCTGCAATTGCAGCATTCATAGCGCTAGCAATATTTCTCCTGCCTTCATCATTAGCATAGAGGATTCTTGCTTGACTTCCGACGACCATTTTATTTTGTCCTGCTTGCTTAATCCATCTAATATTATCATTGAGTTGTTGTTTAATTGTATCTGGTGCATCAATAGCCATTTGAGATAAAATATCGCAAGCAATTTTATCCGTTGTTTCTAAATCCTCAGGGTCCCCTGAGCAGCAAACCCATCTAAATGGTCCAAATCCATAATCAAAACATATTGGACCCATAATGTCTTCAACATAACTAGGGAAAATAAATCCGCCATCAGGATTTTTAATATCCGCTCCCGCTCTTGAAGCTTCTAATAAAAACGCATTGCCATAATCCCAGAAATACATCCCCCGTTCGGTCATTTTCTGAATACTCGATATGTGTTCAAGTAATGTTTCACGTACCTTTTGACAAAACAAATCACTATCTTTAGACATTAAATCTGATGACTCTTCATAAGTGTATCCAGAAGGAAAGTATCCGCCTTGCCATGGATTGTGAAGGCTAGTTTGGTCACTGCCTAAGTCTACATGGACATTTCTTTCTACTAATCTTGACCACAAGTCCGAAATGTTACCAACAAATCCAATGGATATTGCAGTACCCGATTCGGCATTGCTTAGCATCAAATCTATGGCTTCATCTACATCATATGAAAGTACACTCAACCAACCTTGTTCATGTCGCTTTTTTGCTGCATGAGGATTGATTTCTGCAACTATTGAAGATGCGCCTGCAATTACTGCGGCTTTTGCTTGAGCGCCTGACATCCCTCCAAGACCTGAAGTAACAAATGTAATTCCTGAAAGGTCCTTTTCGGGATCTAAATTAAGATGTATTCTAGCAGCATTGAGTAGTGTTAGAGTAGTGCCATGAACAATACCTTGAGGTCCAATGTACATGTATGAACCAGCAGTCATTTGACCATATTGAGTGACTCCCAAGGAATTCATTTTCTCATAATCATTGACCGATGAATAATTTGGAATAACCATTCCGTTAGTCACGACAACACGCGGAGCATTTTGATGAGAAGGGAATAATCCCATTGGATGTCCAGAATACATTACCAAAGTTTGGTCATTTGACATTTGAGATAGATACTTCATAGTTAATCTGTATTGTGCCCAGTTTTGAAAAACAGAACCATTTCCACCATATGTGATTAACTCATGAGGGAATTGAGCCACAGCGGGGTCGAGATTATTTTGAATCATCAACATTATTGATGCTGCTTGAAGGGAATTAGCAGGGTAATGCGAAATTGGATGAGCTTTCATTTGATACTCAGTCGGTCTAAATCGATTCATAATTATTCTACCAAAGGAATTTAATTCTTGTAGAAACTCAGGAGCGAGAACTTCATGATGTTCTCGACTGAAATATCTGAGAGCATTCTTTAGAGCGAGTTTTTTCTCGCTCGGGCTCAAAACTTGTCTCCTATCTGGTGCATGGTCAACCGAATCATCAAGACCAGGGTGTTCAGGTAATTGGTCGGGAATACCTAACGAGATTGAATCTCTAAGTGAAGACCCATTATCGCCCATAGGTGACGCTATACTGCATTGTCTTTGAGGATTATGATTCAATTAATTCTTCGCTTGCTTCAAGTCAGGTCTCCAAAATGTAAACACAAGCCCTGAAAAAATCATAATAAATGAGAAAATCATCATCCCCTTATCCAATGCTAAATCATAACTTTCTACCAAAAAACCGGCTATTGTCGTAGAAAAGGTTGCTGAAGCACCTAAAATAAGCATATCCATAGAAAATACTCTACCTCTTACCTCATCTTCAACCCACATCTGAGTTAAAACTGTAGAAAGAACCCAATTAGCACCACTTGCAGCATGTGCTAAAATAATGAATGCAATAGTTATTGGAAGTGCCATATCAAGAGAAATTCCGACGAAGAAATAAAACACTCCAGATAAGGATACAAGTAATCCAATTAATGACGGCCACTTTGTTTGATCTTTGAAGAAGGTCCTTGCTGCTAGAGGACCTATCCCCGTACCTATACCTCTAGCGAAAAAGAATAGTCCGAAACCAAAGGCTGCTCCATAACCATCAAGATCTCCNCCNGCNANAACAAGGAAAACCCCTGCAAGTCCTGCACCAGCAAGATTCCATGAAGATTTAGCAAAAACCAATCGNAANAGTCGNGGGTCNCTACTNATTCTANCCCANCCGGTTTTGATATTTTGAATGGCTGTGGAAAATATTGGACCNTTTAGNTTTTCATCTACGNTTTGTGGTATTTTCATTGGNAAGAGAATAAGNGCNCCAATANNGAATGTCANNGAATCNAAAATNAATGCAACATCAGTACCCCANTCAGATACAACAATACCACCNAGCATTGCNCCAATACATAGNGANGCTGACCAAGAGGCNGAATCTATAGCATTGGCCGTNANNANGTCTTCCTCNGCNACTATNTTNGGTAAAGCAGCNCGCTCAGCAGTAACATAGAANCCGTGTGAAAGCATCATTACNCCNGANACTGCGATAAGCCACCACATNTCTTCCTCNCCATCTACAAGAAGGAATGTTAATGCAAGTCCAATTTGAATTACNTTAGAGAATATCATCAATTTCTTTCTATTNATTCTGTCAGCNAAAACNCCTACAATNGGTTGNGAAATNGCAAATAANGCCATCCTTACNCTGAAAAGAACTCCAAGTAAAAATTCCGAGCCNGAGTATTCTAAAATCAAAAAGAANANTGCTATTGTATTGAACCATTCTCCTATCCAAGAGATNACNGAAGCGAACCAAAATCTTCTAAATTTAGAATTCTTNCTAAAAAAGGANANATANCCNGATTGCAAAATCANTCCTCCTCATCAGAATTATTTGATTCGCCTAGCGAACAAACAATCCACTTNGAGGTAGGTGTATTAGATAGTTCAGCAGTAGAATTCAAAGGCACTAATTCATTTGCNTCTGGGAAATATGCAGCGATATTGCCGGATGGAATATCATATGGTATAACCAACCAATTTTTAGAAACTCTAGTTTCACTTTCAAAATGACTAGTTATATCGATAATTTGACGTGTTTTCCAATTTCTATCAAGCATATCTAATGAATTCATCATCAAAATTCTTCGATTNCCTTTTATTCCCCGATAACGNTCATCAAGTCCGTAAATAGTAGTGTTATATTGGTCGTGTGAGCGCAAAGTCATCATTACATATTGNTCGCTTTCAACATCTAACGATGGAAGACTATGAGTCGTAAAATGTGCTTTTCCATCATTTGTTTCAAAGGTTCGACTATCTCGAGGCGGATTTGGCAGATAGAAACCATTTTGNTCTCTAACACGCGAATTATAATCTTCAAATCCAAACAGNCTTTCACTCATTAANTCTCTTATATTATCATAAGAATCTATCAAATCGAGCCATTGAATCGGACTCTCTTCTAGAGTTTTATCAGCCAGACTTGCAACAATCCANGGNTCACTCTTAAGGCTCTTAGAAGCAGGTTTCAGATTTCCTCTTGACATGTGAACTATACCCATAGAATTCTCAACAGAAACAAATTGCTCTCCAGATTGTTGTACATCCAATTCTGTTCGGCCTAGGCACGGTAAGATTAGTGCCTCTCGACCCGTTACTACGTGTGAACGATTCAATTTAGTTGAAACTTGNACAACCAAATCGACATTTGAAAGTGCATCAGCAGTAAATTTGGTATCAGGAGTTGCGGAAATGAAGTTTCCACCCATACAGAAGAAAACATCAACTTCACCAGAATCCATGGCTTTTATTGAATTAACAACGTCATANCCGTGTTTTCTAGGTAGTGCAACTTTTAGTCCCAATTCCATTTTATCCAAGAATGAATCACTAGGTGCTTCCCAAATTCCAACNGTCCTATCTCCCTGTACATTTGAATGACCCCGCACAGGGCAAAAACCTGCACCTTTGCGACCGACATGACCTCCAATTAGTAATAAATTAACAACTTCCTGGATAACCGATACACCATTTCTATGTTGAGTTAAACCCATAGCCCAACANGCAATAGTTGCTTTAGAACGTGCGCATAATGACCCAACTTCCTCGATAAGTGCCCTGTCCACCCCTGAATCACGAACAATTCNGTCCCAAGGAGTGTTTCTAGCATTTTCACACATTGATTGGAATCCCGTAGTAGAATTATTGATGAAATCTAAATCAAGTCCACCTAATTCGATGTGTACCTTGATTAATCCTTTGATTAAGGCCGCATCTCCACCTATTTTTACTTGTAAATGATAATCTGATAACTTAGTCGACTTGAAATCTAACTTCATATAATCTTGTGGATGTTTAAAACGCTCTAGTCCNGCCNCTGGCAATGGATTGACATGGATNATTTTACTACCCTTTTTCTTTGCATCTCTTAGTGCAGTAAGCATTCTTGGATGGTTTGTACCGGGATTTTGACCGATTACTAGAATTAAATCACTATGGTTAAAATCATTTAATCTGACAGTCCCTTTACCTATTCCTATTGTCGAACCAAGACCCTTACCGCTCGACTCATGGCACATATTGGAACAATCAGGNAAATTATTTGTTCCAAAAGAACGAATAAAAGCTTGATATAAAAAAGCAGCCTCATTACTTGTCCTACCAGATGTGTAGAAAACTGCTTTATTAGGGCTACTAAGAGTGTTTAGTTTGTTAGATATTTTTGACAAAGCATCGTCCCATGAGATAGGTGAGTAGTTATTGGAATTCTTATCAAGAAACATCGGCTCGGTAATCCGACCTTGATTATTTAACCAATAATCACTTCTATTAGCCAAATCTTGAATAGAATATTTGCTAAAAAATGCTGCTCCAACCCTTGCTTTAGTTGCTTCATCAGCAACAGCCTTAGCACCATTTTCACAAAATTCGAAATGTGTACGGTGTTCAGGATCAGGCCAAGCACAGCCAGGGCAATCAAAACCTAATTTCTGATTAACCATTGTCAAGGATTTTACCGTACGAGTAATTCCCATTTTTTTCAATGAATGTTTTCCCGAGGAAATAACTGCTGGAATACCTGCTGCCTGCTTTTTGGGTTTTGTCAAACGCAGACGATTTTGGTCGAGCGGAACATTGTGTGAAACTGGTTTTCTCATGCTCCTCATTTTGCGCTCATGCCCGAGGGTTTCAAGGCTTACTGTTGTAAATACTAATTATGGCCGATTATGACGGCATTATCGGGTTTGAGGAATGAAATTAATCGGACCCCAGTGTATCTAGCGGCTTTAGCGGCCAGAGATGAGCAAGCACCAATACTAACAATATTTGGAACTCCACATCTACTTGCCTTAGCAACAATANCCCAGCCACATCGACCGGATAGCAATAATTGACTCTTTGAAATATCTATGTCCTCTTTCAATGCTTTACCAATTACTTTGTCTACGGCATTATGTCTGCCGATATCTTCCATGACATATAATAAATTACCATTTAAATCTGTTATTCCTGCTGCATGCATTCCTCCGGTTGATTGGAAACCTTTCTGAAANTCTCTCATTGAACTGAATAATCGATTGAGTGATTCGAAATCTACCGCCCTCATATCTTTTTCAATAAGAGGTAAATCAGAAATCAACTGTTCTAAATCATCGTTATTACAAGCNCCACATGAAGAAGTGACTAAACGATTAGAATTATCTGGATTAGTAATTGTTTGTTCAGAAGAAATTTTTGCAAGGAAACTTTTTGATGATAATTCAACTTGAAATAAACTCTCCTTAAGAAATTCTAAGTTTGAATTTAGATAGCCCTCACATACAAGGTGGCCTATCATCAATTCATGAATATCTGCAGGAGTTCCTAGTAAATTAGCAATCACGGTTTCATTATAATTTAAAATGATTAATGCTTCACAAGCTAATTCATCTGTTTCAATTTCTGTAGAAATACCATTCCAACGGGATATTGGGGTTTTTTCAGTATTGGTAATAATATCACCTCAGATGTTCAATGTCAAAAAATTCAAACTGAAGATCTACTAATTCAGAACTAGACTTAGCCATACGATATGCATCAAGAGGTTCTTTATTAAGTTCAAAGAATCTATTTCCCCATCGAAATGCTCCAAGTACATTTTTCGCTTGCTCAATTCTTCCAGTAAGATACAATGCTGCAGCAAGAGCTTCAGCCGTAGTCAATTTACTCGGTTTACCCCAATTAACCGGATTAGCAGCTAAAAGTAATGGTAGCATTCTAGGAACAAGTCTAGTTCTTTTCATTACAGTTTCAACACTACTTTCAATTTGTGCCCAACTACAATCTAAACCAACGAGTGAACCGTGCTTAACAGTAAGTAATTCATGGTCTTCAGGGCCAAATATTTTCCCACAAAGCGGTTCTAAAATTACCCCTTTTCGCGGTATGCTTCGAAGATTTTTATGGAGTTTTAAGTCGCCACGCCGAGATGCTAATACCGCTGTGTTTTTTTTCGGGTCGTCTTGAGCTAACCAAATGGCATGTACTTTGATATCTTCCATCTACTCACCGTTTTGGTTGAAGTAGTCGCCTAAAGTCAGACCTCTAGAATTATCTTTGTAGAGGCGACTGGTTTCTTCAGGTTTTGAATCTACCATAAGATTGATTCCTAATACACGTTCGAATTTTTTAATAACCGAATCTGTAGGGTGCTTGCCATTCTCAGCTGATTTAATCACGTTCACTGTTTCTGCCATTCTCTTGCCCAAAGTGGCATGATTCCATCCACGTTTCTTACGGGCTTGTGAAATAATAGAAGAAAAGTCTTGACTCAACTCTTTAGAACTCTTTGTCATTATACTCTTGCCCTTCTTATTTGATGAGTAATTAGTAGTCGGTCGGTTTTGCGCAATTTTTAGACCAGGCGCCACTTCTTTTGGCGCAAGCCCCATCTTTTCTACACATCTAGAGCATGCTGAAACAACTGTTTTACCCATTGGAACTTGTTTGACACCAACCTTCATTGCTCCACATAATTCACAATCAGCCATAGTCCTCGCCAGTTAAAGGGTTGAGTCGGCGAGTCAAGAACATTGGGATTAAATTAAGGAAGAGTTCATACATCATTGGCATTTGGTAGTGTTGATTCCCATGAGTACAGACGTCGAGTCCAATGCAAGTGATGTCAACAAGTCTTCTGATGATGAGTTGAAAAAACTTGAAGAAGATTATAAAAATCTTCATGATGAAGCACAATCATTGATTAATGAGCGAGCCCACTTAGAATCTGAAATTAGAAGCCTAAAGAAGCGTGCAAATCGACTTGATGAAGAGGTTCGTTCACTCAAAAATCCTCCATTGATTATCGGTCATCTTGAAGATGTATTAGATTTTGAGAGAGGAATTGTGCGTTCATCTAATGGCACCGTATTCCAAGTTTCACTAAACCAAAGGCTTTCATCTGATGTTTTGAAGCCAGGTGTCAGAGTTGCTCTAAACCAAGATACACTTGCTGTAATTGAAGTTCTTCATGACGCATGGGACCCTATGGTCACTGGGGCGGAAATGATTGATAAGCCTGATGTAGATTATGATTCTGTAGCTGGGTTAGATGAACAAGTTAATTCTGTTCGTGAAGCGATTGAATTACCCCTTACTTCACCAGAACTTTTCAAGAAAGTCGGTATTCAACCACCAAAAGGAATTTTGTTAGTCGGGCCACCAGGTTGTGGAAAAACACTGCTAGCAAAGGCAGTTGCCAACCATACGGAAGCGACATTCATTAGAATGGTTGGAAGCGAATTAGCTCAGAAGTATATTGGAGAAGGTGGTAGAATGGTCAGGGAGTTATTTTCTCTTGCCAAAGAAAAATCCCCGTCGATTATATTCCTAGATGAAATAGATGCTATCGGAGCAAAAAGATTAGATGGCTCTACAAGCGGAGACCGTGAAGTACAAAGGACTTTGATGCAATTACTGGCTGAACTAGATGGTTTTGATGCATTGGAAGATGTAAAAATTATTGCTGCTACAAACCGACCTGATATTCTAGATGATGCCTTATTACGACCTGGAAGATTCGATAGAATAATCGAGATCCCTATCCCTGATGATGTTGGACGTAAAGCCATAATTGAACTACATATATCTAAAATGTCGACTAAGAGAATACAAATTCCAAAAATTGTCGAAAAGACTAGTGGATTTTCTGGTGCGGAACTGAAGGCGACTTGTGTAGAGGCTGGAATGATTGCAATTAGAGAGAAGCGTTCATCAATAAGTCAAAAAGATATCATGGAATCCATAAAGAGAATTAATTTAAAGAAAAGTCGCGGTGGTTTGAAAGATAGCCCAGAAGCCCTTTACAGTTGATTTTCAATACTTAAGTTCAAAGTCCTTCTTTTGAACGACACATACATGGCAGCCATAATCGAATGCGTTCCAAATATTTCCGAAGGTAGAGATTTAGATAAAATCGAAAGAATAGTTTCCACCGCTAGGAAAGTCGATGGCTGTTCAGTTTTGGGTGTAGAACCCGATGCTGACTATAACCGGACAGTCATTACAATTGCCGGTTCCCCAAGTTCTGTTCAAGAGGCTGCGTATAATTTAATTCAATCAGCCATTGAAAATATTGACATGGCCGAGCATAAAGGAGAACATCCAAGACTCGGTGTTGTAGATGTTTGCCCATTTGTACCGCTAGAAGGAGCTAATATGGAAGATTGTACGAAATATGCACAGGATTTGGCTAAGCGTGTTGCAAATGATTTTTCTGTACCAACTTTCCTTTATGGTTACTCGGCAACTCATGAAGATAGATTTCTACTTTCGACATTACGTAAGGGTGAATATGAAGGTTTAGAAAGTCGTATGAGTGGAGGGGAAACAAAACATTCAGAAAATACACGCTTACCTGATTTTGGCCCTGAGCAATGGAGTTCAACTATTGCAAAATCAGGTGGTATTACGATAGGTTCTAGAGACATATTGATTGCATACAATGTTAATGTTGATGAAAAAGATGCCAGAGTCTCTAAGATAATTGGTTCTATGGTGAGAAGTTCGGGTAGATTGATTAAAAGGGGTCAAAAAAGAACAAGAATACCAGGAATGTTGACCAAAGTCCAAGGTATGGGTGTTACTATGGAGGCAAATAAAATAAGTCAAGTTTCAATGAATTTATTGGATGTCAATTCCTGTCCATTACATATTGCTTTTGAGGCATGCAGGGCTATTGCAGGAGATCATGGAGTTGAATTACTCGGTAGTGAACTTGTTGGATTAGTTCCATTGAAAGTTATGCTTGATGCAGGATTGTGGTTTAGTGAAAATCCGGAAAATAGTGATGAAAAGTCATTGGTGAATTCGGCAATTAAGGGATTAGGTCTAGAATATCTTGAATCATTTGATGCAGAAAATAGAATCATTGAATGGGCTCTTAGAGGGGATGAATGATATGGATTGGATGGAAATGAGCCTTAGAGACTTTCAATCTGCTCTGGCTTCATCATCACCTACCCCCGGAGGAGGTACTGCTAGTGCAATCGCCTTGGGTCAAGCTGCAGCATTGACTTGCATGGTTGCAGATTTAACAATTGGTAAAGAAAAATGGCAGGATGGATGGAATTGTGCCGAAAAAGCCCAATCAGTAGCGATAAAAATTTTTACAAAGGCTGGAAAATTAGCAAAGGATGATAGTGATTCATTTGATAAAGTCATGGAATGTTTTAGAATGCCTAAATCAAATGATGATGAGATTCAAGAGAGGCGAAATGCGATTAGAAAGGCAACTCTAAATGCTGCTTTAGTGCCTATGGAAACTGCTAAATTAGCCTTTGAATTATTGGAAGTACTGCCCGAATTAGCACATAAGGGAAATGCTAACGCTGTTTCAGATGTTGGTGTGGCATCTTTATTGGCTA
This sequence comes from Euryarchaeota archaeon TMED117, assembly GCA_002171315.2. Taxonomy (GTDB): domain Archaea; phylum Thermoplasmatota; class Poseidoniia; order Poseidoniales; family Poseidoniaceae; genus MGIIa-L2. The sequence continues at coordinate 11,916 of NHFS02000044.1, forward strand.
GTGCAGCAGTGAAAGGTGCGCTGTTCAATGTCGACATCAATATTGGTTCACTACCTGAAGAAATGGTAGGGGATTTATCGGATGAATCTCAAGAACTTCTAGAAAAATCGAGAATATTATCCAAGGATTCAATTCAAAATGTTCGTAGCAGACTAGGTTGAATTAGCGTACTTGTGAACCAGTACCAATATCGCCATCGACGGTAATTAATTTGACATTTCCTTCACCATCATCAGCTGCTAACATCATTCCTTCAGATGTGATTCCTCTAAGTGGTCTTGGCTTAAGATTTGATACGAAAACAACTGTTTTACCTGTCATCTCATCGATTGTATAATAATTCTTTAATCCAGCACAAATAGTTCTACCATTATCAGTCCCATCATCTAATTTGACAACATATAATTTATCGGCATTAGGGTGGTCTTCAACGCTTGTTATTTTACCAACTCGTAGGTCGACTTTCATGAATGTTTCAAAATCAACAAATTCAATTCCTTCGGGTTCTTCGGTCATTTTTATATCTCCTTTAGTTTTCTTTTTGCCACCTTTTACACCATGGCCTGGTTGTTCGTTACTTTGGTTATCATCTACCAATGCTTGCTCAGAGGCTAATATTTCCTCTAAATCTAGCCTTTTGAATAATGGTTCGGGTTTATCGGTGTTCCAAGTCATCTCTTCACTCCAATCAATAGCACTATCCCATTCAACTAGACTAACATCCCCTTCTTGTCCAAGGGAATTCCATAACCTTGATGCACTGAATGGTAGGAAAGGTTGAGAAGTAATAGCAATAAAACGTGCTATCCTCCAACCAAATGATAGTGCCGATAAAGAATTATACCTTTGAACTTGATAGTCTTCTATAGATTCTTTAGATTCACTTGAAAGGAATTTCCAAGGTGTGGCATTTTGTAACATTTGATTGCCAAGTTGTGCAGCATTCATGACATATCTGAGTGCCTCTTTGTAGCGATGTTTAGTCAATGAATCTGTAATTGATGCATGGATTTTCTCTAACTTTAATCTGTATTCAGCAGTAATTTCCGCATCATCAAATTCTGCCAATGGTGATTTCACATTATCTTCAAGTCTTGCTCCTAGAGTCAAAACTCTATGAACAAAGTTTCCATAAGCTGCGATTAATTCACTATTTATTTTCTCAACAAAGTCTGGCCAATTAAAATCTGTATCATGATTTTCGGGCATATTTATTCCCAAATAATATCTTAAGGTATCAGGATCAAATCTATCAAGGAATGATGGAAGCCAAACAGCGTGCTTTCTTGACTTGGAAAATTGACCACCTGATAGCATCAAATATTCCATTGCAGGGACATTGGTTTCCAAAGCCATGTCCCCAGCCTTTGGCAATTCAATCTCATCATTAGAGTTTTTACCATTCTTTGCATGATTGAGTCCTAAGATTAATGCTGGCCAAATAACTGTGTGGAAAGGAATATTGTCTTTGCCAAGGAAATATAAATGCCTGGGTTTTTTTCCGTTTTCATCGATATTCCACCATTTCTTCCAAGCATCTTCGCCCATATGATGCCCTGCAGGATTTGCATACTTAGATGACCAAATTTGTGCGCATGTAGAATATCCTTGAACTGCTTCAAACCAAACATAAACACACTTACCATCCCATTCAGAATCTTCCATTGGTAATGAGATACCCCAAGACAAATCTCTTGTTACTGCTCTAGGCCTTAGTCCCATGTCAAGCCATTGTTTGGTCATAGCCTTAACATTGGACTTCCAGACTTTCTGCCTAGAATCGGCGTGTTGTTCCAATGCCTTTTGAAATAAATCTAATCGGTAAAAGAAATGGTCTGTGTCTCTGATTTCAATTTGGTTGTTAGGATTCATTTTTGATTTAGGATTGATCAGTTCAATTGACTCATATGTTGCACCGCATTCATCGCATTGGTCTCCTCGAGCCCCATCTGCTGAACAGGTTGGACATGTTCCTTCGACATACCTGTCAGGGAGAAAACGTCCATTTCCATCATTGGAAACTTCATAATATTGTTTCATTGTTTTACGTTCAAACAATCCTGCTTCCAATAAATTAGAAAAATTTTCACGGACTATTTCTTTATGCTTATCATCAGAGGTTCGGTTGAATAGAGAACCTCCAAAGTCAATTCCTCTAGGGTCAATATTAGGTTCCCAAGAACATCCAAGATCAATCAAAGCCTTAGAGTTGATTTTATGAAATTTGTCTACTATGTCTTGAGGTGAGACTCCTTCCTGTTCGGCGGTCACAGTAATAGGTGTCCCGTGTTCATCTGAACCAGAGACCATCAGAACCTTATTTCCTCTTGCTCTTTCAAAGCGCGCTTGGATATCTGGTGGAAGATAGCAACCAGCGACATGACCTAGGTGAAGTGGGCCGTTGGCATACGGCCAAGCGACACAAATCAAGACATGTTCCCCATTATTGGATGGCATTTAGACCCCTACAAAGTACTCCAATCGCTATCGCTTCTTGAGTTTCACCCCAAGAATATGAAGAATATATTACATTCCACCATTTTAAGAACCCACCGCCAATGGGTAAATTACATCCGAACGGTCAGGGGAATTAGAAAACAAATGCAAAATTCAGTTTTTTCGTCGATAGAAAGTACATTTGAAGCTACTGGAGAGGGTAGTATGGCCCTTCTCGTATTCTATATTACATTAGCATTAGGAGTTTCATTCCTATGTTCTATTTTAGAGGCAGTTGTTCTCTCAATACCCCATACATACATAGCAGTACTACAAAAAGATAAATCTAAGGTTGGAGATTTATGGTCGAATTTAAAAGATGATGATGCAGTGAGGCCTTTGACTGCGATTCTAACATTGAATACAATTGCTCACACTATGGGTGCTGCAGGAGTTGGTTCTCAAGTGCAGATGATTTACGGTGAAGATTCATTGACTATTGCTTCGATAATTTTGACATTGGCAGTTTTATTCCTTTCGGAAATCATACCTAAGACTATTGGAACAGCATATTGGAAGCAATTAGCACCAGTGGCAGGACGTATTCTCAATGTTATGACTAAAGCACTTACAATTTTGATTATCCCTATACAATGGCTGAAAGCAATATTGCCTAAAGGTTCACATTCACTAGTTACTAGAGATGATGTAGCGGCATTGGCAGACCTAGGTGAAGAAGAAGGTATTCTAGAGGAAGATGAAGAAACTGTAATACATAATTTGCTAAGACTTAGGGAAATAAGTGTAGGTGAAGTGATGACTCCTCGTGTTGTAGTCACTGCTTTTCAATCCGACTCGACAATACGCACAATATTAGAAGAAAATACTGTAATCAGATTCTCAAGAATACCAGTATTTGGAGAAAGTATTGATGATATCAATGGTATTGTAATTCGCTCGGAGTTATTGATGGCTGCAAGTAGAGATGAATGGGATAGAAAGATTTCAGAATTTACCAAACCTGTTAAATCAATAAAAGGTGATAATTCTGTTGATGATGCTCTAGATATGTTCCTTACTCAAAGACAACAGGTTGCTGTAGTGATCGATGAATTTGGGGGCACTGCAGGATTAGTAACAATGGAAGATGTATTGGAAACTCTTCTTGGTGAAGAGATTGTAGATGAATTAGATGAAGTTGATGATATGCGCGAATTGGCAAGAGAGCAAGCGGATACAAGTGAGGAATAGTAGGATTAATTACTATCTAGCCAGTTACTTATTGCATCGTTTCGAGAATTACAGTTTCTAGCACCCGCATGGGTTAGGTCTTCAAGAACAATATTAGTCAATAATTTAGCTCTATCTGATTTTTTGAATGACTCAACTAATCTTTCATGATGAATCTGACCCAGTCTCTCATCATTTGCTGCTTGAACAATTAGTGTTGGCTTATCAGGCAATCCCCAAATTGGTACATCGACATCATTGGTATCTGATATTTTTTCCAATCCGGGATTAATCATATTGAAATGAAACCTAAGACGTTTCCAGAATAGTGGTTTGAGAAATTTAGGAACTCTTAGCATTTTACAGGATTCCTCAAAAATTTGTGAATAGCATGTAAGCGGTGATTCCAAAATATAACCCTTAATCAGAGAATTATATTCCATCTTAGACGATTCGCGGGTAAATCGTAAGAAGACAAAGCCACCCATACTATGACCATGGCAATATATTTCTGAGATTAAAGAAGTATCACATATGTCATCTAGATTGTTGAATAGGAACATAAAATTACGCACTGAGACACCTGCATTCCATTTATCAACAGCTTCGGAACTTCCATGTCCAGGCAATTCCATTATTATGACATTAAATCCACGCTTAAGATATAATTCAGCTCTTCCAAGCATGGAAGAAGAACTACTCCTCCAGCCATGGATCATCAGCATTAATGGCCCATTTTTAAAGTTCTTATTCTTGACTATTGCAATCTCTGGACCGTCATGCTGCAATCTTATTTGTTCCCAATTATCTCCTTCTAGACTGTCCTTTCGCTTACCTGGGTGTATGAAAGTTAGAGCAACATATGTCTCCAATATACTATTGTAAAAACCAAAGATTGAGATAACTATCAAACAGGTAGTTGTCAATTCATTTATTGAAATAATAAATATTGAACTTGAAGAAATAATAGTCAAAGAAATAGCCATTAGGCATGTTGCCCAGCGATTATAAAGAAGTCTCATTTATTGATCACTTCGATGTAGTCTTAGCCTTTGCTTTCGCCTTAGGTGTTGCTTTTGCTTTCGCCTTAGGTGTTGCTTTTGCCTTGGGCTTATCGTCACCTTTATTTGCAGAAGTTTCTTTGGATTCTGAATCCTTAGATTCTTCTGAGCGTTCTTGTTTCTTTTGCTTGTTGGCTTCTCTTCTAGCAGCAAACTGGTCACCATAGTTACCCATGTTCTCAAGTTTTGCCCAGAATCCTGAAGATTGTTCTCCTTCAAGAGGTACGTGCTTTACCAAGTATGCTCCAAACATCAAGTCATAAATTCCTTGTTTAAACTCACTTGCACGAGAGAATTGGAAATTAACTATCCAAATGATTAGGAATATTGCACCAAATACAGTCCAGATAATTGCACTTGTACCTTCTGCTTTATCACCCAACTTCTGGAAATTCATCATAACAGCAATTAATCCGAATAATGAAAAGAGTCCTGCTGAGTTAGATAGCATACCTTGAATTGGATTTGATTTAACTCCTGCACTATTTACATATTTGATACGTGAAACGAAATGACCAAGTGTGCGCCCAGTCTTTAATGGAAGAATTATTACATTTAGCAGCATCATAACAAATGCTACTGCCAGTAATATTGTTGTTACAACTGATGTGTCAGCCATCATCATGAAAATTGCAGCAATCAAAACACCAAAATTCCAAGCGAAGTTAACAAACCAACTCATAGTTCTATCCAGCCTATTGGCTAAATCAAAACCTTCAGGTAAACCAACTGGGCGGGGAGCTCTTGCTTTCTTTTCCTTTTTACGTGCAGGAGCCGCTTCTACAACCTTTGCTTTTGCCGCTACTTTAGCGGCAGGCTTAGCCTTAGCAACTGCTTTGGCTACTGGTTTTGCTTTGGCGACTGCTTTAGCGACTGGTTTGTCTTTTGGACTTGCTCCACCTGCTTTGTCTAATAATCCCATAATTTCACTCTCTCTAATACATTTCTCCGACTGTACGGTATATCTCAAAATCAGAAGATGCAACAAATGCATCAATTGATTCTTCACTCATATTTGCCAATTGTCCATCGACAATTGCAAAGAATCTTCCTCTTAATTCATCATCGGCATCTGATGGATCTCCGCCAACTGCCTGATAAACTGAAAAATCATCACTCTCCACAAAAGCATTCACTACTTCTTCGGGTAGATGTGAGCCTAATAATTCATCCACAATGGCAACGAAGTTAACGAATATATCTTCTCCATCAGTTGCCTCTTCTGCAATAACAGCCTTAGCAACAGGTTTCGCTACTGCCTTTGCCTTTGCCTTTGGAGTCTCGCTTGAAATTTGGGATTTTATAGATTTGCGTTCACTCATAAGTTGTTCAAGTTGTGGTCGTAACTCATTTAGTGCTTCAGAATCACCCGATGCTTTGGCATTTTGATAATCTGGCTTAAGCGTACGGATTTGATTTTCAATTTCGGTTAGTTTATCTGATAGTGATTGCTCAACAACCTCATCTTCAACTAATTCTACAACTGGTGCATCTCTAATTTGTGCAACTTTTTCATCATGTTCTTTCTTTCTCAAAACAATAATATCTCTATCTAATGAATGACCAAAGCGATCCGCATACCTATCTAATAGTGAGCCTACTTCGCCACTTGATATACGATCAATGTGTCCATAAATTTGAGGCAAGGGTTTGTCAGACTTTTTAGCCCACAACTGATTGTACTCTTCATCGGTTTGTGGTTCTGCTTCAGGGACTGGCAATGGAGCAGGAAGAGATTCAATACTCGGAGTTGGCAGTGCTTCAGGCACTGGTAAATCCGGTAAAGGTGCAGCACCCGGTAATGGCATTGGCATACCAGGGAGTGGCGG